>NZ_JBSIUP010000001.1:0-173682 GCF_053654055.1 Ursidibacter sp. B-7004-1
TCTTCCTCTGCCTGACGTTGACGCTCTGCTTCTTCTTGAGCCTTATTCAGATCAGCATCAGCTTGATTTTTAGCTTCTTCTGATGTGTCCAGTTGTACTAAATTTTTTAAGTTATTCAAATAGTAGCGGAATGCTCCAGCATCTACATAACCTTTTTCTAATTTGAATGTAGCTGAATTGTTGCCTTTAATATCAAATAATTTTAATGTTTCCGCATTTTCTCTTTTGATTTCCTCACCCGAATCTAAAATAGAGATAGTATGAGAACCCGCAGCATATGTTACTTCCACCAAGTTACCCACTAATTTTGCTAAATTGGTGTTAAAGCGGAAAAAGCCATTACCAGATAAAGACCCTACAACAAGTTTATTAAACTTATTAAACTCATTTTCTGAATTTAAATAAATCTTTGAGCCTTGTTCCAAGTGTAATCTATTAACATAGCTGACTCCATCACTTTCAGAATTTGATCCAAAGTGATTATATACATAAGCTAGCTGCCAAATAGCATCTTTTGAGAGTGTTACATTAGGAATAGTGTAGTATCTTCTATCATTTGTATCACTACCATCGAATTGTTCATTAATATTATAATAAAACACAGTTCCTACAGGTCCTCCTATATGACCATATAAAAAGGCTTTACCAACATTGATACTAGCACCTCTATCGGGATATTTTGTAGTGTCTATATAACTCTCTCTAAATGCTTTAATCCCTCCATCTACATAAACATAGGTTTGCGGAAGTTTTTCATAACTATGAGCATCTAAGGTATGAACAGTGCAAGCATTGTTATTTTCACTCGAATCATTACCATAACAAACCTCGCGGCGTTCACTATTTACCCCTAAATTTAAGGTTGTATTCGTCCCAAGTTCTATTTTTTCTACCAAAAATGCACCGACATTACGTCCAATTTCCGCAACACCGTGATTTTTTACTTCTATAGCTTTTACAATAAAATCTCGTGTTAGCCAGTTATCAACTCCTTCTTCCGATTCAATTCGATGCCCCGAAAATACGGCTTTCTCCCCATTGATATTTAAATTACCGTTTAAATGTAAACCACCAGAGAATAATGAATTACCAGTACCAATATTCAATTTACCATTTAACACTTGTCCATCATTTAGAGTAAATTGTGATCTATATAAATCTACATTTTCTCCGCCAATCCCCCACCAACTCGGAATACCTTTCCTTGATAGGCTTTCAGCATCTTTCATTAACAATTTAAGTTCATCTCTATTATCATCTCTCAGAGCAGTTGCTACTGATATTGATGTATTAAATGAATTGCACAACTTATCAAAATATCTAACAGATATGATTGGGTTCTCATCATAACTACATACGGAGTAACCCCGACTACCAACTAATCCCTTCATCCAGCCAGAGAAGTATAAGGTAGATGTTTTATGTGGATTATGATTAACTATATTAGTCCCTTCATCTCTACTATAAAATACACCTGCATTTTTACCATTCAGATCTAATTTTCCACCTTGTTCACCGAAACTAATTCTTGCTCGAAAATCATTATGTTCTGGATTAAAATGACCTTCTTCCCTCCCATTACTCTCGCCATTATCGATGGATTGATCAGGTAAGACTAAAACTCCTCTACCACTGACTAATTCAATGTTGAGAAATTCAGAATTTTCTCCACTTGAAGTAGCTACAACCTGTTCATCACGAATAATGAGTTCATTCGATTCCATCGAAGCACCAGCCATAGTTGAAAAAGTAGCTAACGGTAACAGTAATTTTAAGGCTTTATTTTTACCTGACTGCTTAGCAAATTCAGAAGCAACAACATACTGTCCACAGGCATTTTTAATAACTTTAAAGATACGATTCATAAGATTTCCTAACGATAATTAAGAGTAGATAAAAGCGTGTTTAACCCCTCAGATTGTACAAAAAAAAACAAATGAACAATAAATATCCGATTTTTCTATATTCTTTATCTTCATATCACCTAAAACACAAAAGCGATATTGGTGTATACCAATATCGCTTCAACTCTGCTTACAAGCGGTCTGTTTTATAACACTTTTTGCCAAACAGATTGGGGAAGTAGATAAACATCTTTTGCAGCTTTCTGCCCTTCACCCACAATATGCCCAATGCCACTCGCCATTACTGCAAGAGTGACATCAAAGGCATTTAAGCTGTCGCCATAGCCAGCAGTTAAGTTAAACATTGAGCCATCGGCAAGTAAATAAATAGTTCTTCCATCTAATGAGTAAGCGTTAATATACGGCATAGGCTCATTCATCGGGTATTTTTTGAGAAATTCTACATCAATTTCTTCCGCAACGTGTCCAACATTTAAAATAAATACACCTGATTTGACTTGCTGCAATAAATGCTGTGATAGCACATTTTTTGCCCCTGTTGCTGTCGCAATCACATCGGCTATTTTCACCGCTTCAGATAAGGACATTACTTGCCAGCCATCATATTCAGCTTGCAATGCTCGGGCTTTATCAATTTCTGCCACAATCACTTTTCCACCATAAGCTTTGGCAGATGCAGCAACACCTTGCCCAACCAAACCATAACCAATCACGACAACTGTTTTTTCGTGTAAAGTTAAATGTGTCGTTTCAAAAAAGGTGTGCCACGCGGTTAAACCAACCATATGGCGATTGTGTAGCCCTTCTTTTACGGGTAAATCGTCCCAGTTGAAAATAGGGTAATTTGGGGTTAATCCATTTAAACGATTGATGCCAGAACCTGTTGCTTCTAAGCCAGCTTTTACATTTGTTTCTACATTATTTTGATGAATCAATGCAGTTAAATCCGAGCCCATTTCACATAAATGGGTTGGGTTCCAATCAATCGCTGTTAGAAAACTTTCGTGCCACTCTTGATGGCTCATATTACGCCACGCTTTTGCTTCTGCACCACAGTTCATTAAATAGGCGACAACATCATCTTGTACAGTTGTTGGGTTGCAAGTGGTTAAAAATATTTTTGCCCCTTTATCTAATAAGCCTTTGACAAGCGGTGCCATTTTTAAATCTAGGTGCATATTGCACGCTAAACGGACGTGAGAAAGATCAGGCAAAGCCTCTACTGCTGCTTTGGTGCGTGGCATATTGAGCGTTGCCCATTCTAGTTCTGCTGAAAAGTTATCGTACACACTATCTCCTTTTAAGTGTATTGCTAATCGTAGCATTGGTAAAACTTAGATAAAATTATACCGCTTGCCTTACGACAAGCGGTAGGTTTTATTGAAATTTTTACCAATTTCAACTCAGATTAGCTTATTACATCGCCTGTGTGAAAGTACGAGTAATTACGTCTTGTTGTTGCTCTTTGGTTAAAGAGTTAAAACGTACTGCGTAACCTGAAACACGAATGGTTAATTGTGGATATTTCTCTGGGTTTTCCATCGCATCTAATAGCATTTCGCGGTTCATTACGTTCACGTTTAAGTGCTGACCGCCTTCAATGCTTGCTTCGTGGTGGAAGTAACCATCCATTAAGCCTGCAAGGTTGCGTTTTTGTGCTTCGTAATCTTTACCTAATGCATTTGGTACGATTGAGAAGGTGTAAGAAATACCATCTTTCGCAAAGGCAAACGGTAATTTCGCAACTGATGTTAATGATGCTACCGCACCTTTTTGGTCACGTCCGTGCATTGGGTTTGCACCCGGTCCGAATGGAGCACCTGCGCGACGACCATCTGGCGTATTACCTGTTTTCTTACCGTAAACTACGTTTGAAGTAATGGTTAATACTGACTGAGTTGGGGTTGCATTGCGGTATGTACCTAGTTTTTGAATTTTCTTCATAAAGCGTTCAACTAAGTCACAAGCAATATCATCTACGCGGTTATCGTTATTACCGAATTGTGGATATTCACCTTCGATTTCAAAGTCTGTCGCAACATTTTTCGCTACGCCAATCACTTCGCCCGCTTTATTTTTGATTTCAATATCAGTACGAACTGGTTTTACTTTTGCATATTTAATTGCTGAAAGTGAGTCAGCTGCCACAGAAAGACCTGCAATACCACACGCCATTGTACGGAATACATCACGATCGTGAAGAGCCATTAGTGCTGCTTCATAAGCGTATTTGTCGTGCATAAAGTGAATGATATTTAATGCAGTTACATACTGTTTCGCTAACCAATCCATAAAGCTGTCTAAGCGAGTCATTACATCATCGTAATCTAAGTATTCGCTAGTGATCGCTTCTGTTTTCGGTCCAACTTGGTCGCCTGATTTCTCGTCCACACCACCATTGATTGCGTATAGTAAGGTTTTCGCTAAGTTTGCACGAGCACCGAAGAACTGCATCATTTTACCTACGATCATTGGGCTTACACAGCACGCAATCGCATAGTCATCGTTTTGGAAATCTGGACGCATTAAATCGTCATTTTCATATTGTACAGATGAGGTATCAATAGATACTTTTGCTGCATAACGTTTAAAGCCGTCTGGTAAACTTTCAGACCAAAGAATTGTTAAGTTCGGCTCTGGTGATGGTCCCATTGTGTAAAGGGTGTGTAAGATACGGAAACTGTTTTTTGTTACAAGTGTACGACCATCTAAGCCCATACCAGCTAAAGTTTCTGTTGCCCACATTGGGTCGCCTGAGAATAATTGATCGTATTCTGGGGTACGTAAGAAACGAACCATACGAAGTTTCATTACTAAGTGGTCGATCAACTCTTGTGCTTCTTGCTCGGTAATTTTACCCGCTTGTAAATCACGCTCAATGAAGATATCTAAGAAAGTCGATACACGACCGAAAGACATCGCAGCACCGTTTTGTGATTTCACAGCTGCAAGATAAGCAAAGTATGTCCATTGTACTGCTTCTTGTGCATTGGTTGCTGGGTTTGAAATATCATAGCCGTAAGATGCAGCCATTTCTTTCATTTTACCTAATGCACGATGTTGTTCTGCAATTTCTTCACGTAATTGAATTGTTGCTTGAATATCTTCGCCACGTTCTAATTTTTCTTGTAAAGAAGTGAATTGTTTCACTTTATCTTTCATTAAGAAGTCTGCACCGTAAAGTGCCATACGGCGGTAATCACCAATGATACGACCACGACCATAAGCGTCTGGTAAACCTGTAATAACACCTGATTTACGGCAACGTAAAATATCTGGTGTATATACATCAAATACGCCTTGGTTGTGGGTTTTACGGTATTCAGTAAAGATTTGTTCAACTTCTGGTTTTAATTCACGACGGTAAACTTTACAAGAACCTTTCACCATATTGATCCCACCAAACGGCATAATTGCACGTTTTAATGGAGCATCAGTTTGTAAACCAACGATTTTTTCTAAATCTTTGTTAATATAGCCTGGTGCGTGAGAAGTAATGGTTGATGGAGTATCGCAATCAATGTCATACGGTTCGTGGGTTTTATTTTCCACTTTAATTTTTTCCATTACGTCCGTCCAAAGCGTTGTTGTTGCTTCAGTAACATCTGCAAGGAAAGACTCATCACCCTCATAAGGCGTGTAGTTTTTTTGAATAAAATCACGCACATTAACTTCTGTTTGCCATTCGCCTGGAGCAAAACCTTCCCAAGCCTTTAATTGTGCTTCTGTTAATTGAGCCATTTTAAGTCCTCTAATAGTTAATTGAATTTAGATACAAGCGGTGTAATTTTGTAAAACTTCTGCAAAAAGGAACCGCTTACGAAATTTTAGTTTTTTAATGTTTTCTTAAATGCAAAAACCACTGCACTAAACCGATAAAAAACGCCCCACCGACAATATTCCCCAAGGTGGCAGGAACTAAATTTTTCACCACAAAATTCGCCATCGTTAAATCAGCATATTGAGCTGGATCAATGCCGATAGCCGTCCAAAATTCAGGGCTTGCAAAACTATGAATTAACACCCCCATTGGTACCATAAACATATTTGCCACACAGTGTTCAAAGCCTGATGCGACAAACATTGCAATCGGTAAAATCATAATAAAGGCTTTATCCGTCAAACTCTTACCAGCATAAGCCATCCAAACTGCAATACATACCATTAAATTACAGAAAATACCAAGACTAAAGGCTTCTACCCAAGTATGATGAATTTTATGTTGAGCCGTTTTTAGAATGGTTAGCCCCCATTGTCCATTGGCAGCCATAATTTCACCGCTAAACCAAACTAATAATACGATAAAGATTGCCCCGAAAAAGTTCCCCACATACACAACCAACCAGTTCCTTAACATTTGGAAAAGGGTAATACGGTTACTTGCTTTAGCGATAGCAGTCATTGTTGAAGAGGTGAATAACTCTGCACCAAAAACGACACACATTATGATACCAAGAGAGAAAACAACACCGCCGATGAGTTTAGCGACACCCCAAGGTAATTCGCCTGCTCCCACTTGAGTGGTTGCGTAAAAAACGAAAGCTATTGAAATATATGCACCCGCAGTAATTGCAGAAAGAAAAGAGTAAAATTGATTTTTTGTGGCTTTATATACTGCACCATCTTCAGCAATCTTAGCCATTTCAGCTGGTGAAAACATCGCTATCCTTAAACTAAAAGTTGAAAACTTATAAGAATTGTTGAGAATTATAGACCTGTTACTTAATTACTCAAATAAATTTCACAAATAAAGTAAATAAAGTAGAATGATTTGTTGATCCACGTCAACTTTTAACAAGAACATAAAATAATCAAATACACAATAAAAACAGAAATTTTACAAAAAACTTACAATTTATGCTTGATTATCTCATTTCTTTCTTTGGAATTTTTAGCTCAACACAAAATCAACTATTGATTATGTTTGTGAGTGCCTTTTTGAGTGCTACGATTTTACCTGGTAATTCTGAAATTACCTTTACCACATTTGTCTCTCAACTGGTGATGAGCGAAGCCTCAATTTTCTCGCATAAAATCGCTATGCTATTCCTTATTGCCACACTCGGAAATAGTTTAGGGAGCTTAACAACCTATTTTATGGCGAGATTAATTCCACCACCACACTTAACCGAAAAAAGTAAACCAAGTGTAAAGTGGGCTTTAATATATAGCCAAAAATATGGTGTATGGGTGCTACTTTTCAGCTGGTTGCCCATAGTGGGCGATCTTTTTTGTGGCATTGCAGGCTGGCTACGCTTTAATTTTTGGCAAGCCGTCTGTTTGATCAGCGTAGGTAAAGCAATACGCTATCTGATTTTATTATGGAGCATTAACGCATTTTTGAGTTAAAATCGTTCATCTGCTAAAACCTATTGAAAATGGTACGTTAGCAACATTCAGAGAAGGAATTACTATGTCAATTACACCGATTTTTACGACAAGCAAACAAGTGCCCGAAATTCTATCTATTTCTACCATTGCCAAAACACGAATTTTTGAAGTGCAATCTGTTGATTTACGTTTTTCAAATGGGCAAGAACGAACCTACGAACGCTTAACGCCACAACGCAGTTCTTCTGTAATGGTACTCCCTATTTATAATGACCAACTCATTTTAGTGCGAGAATATGCTGTTGGCCCTGAACGTTATGAATTAACCTTTCCAAAAGGTATTGTCGATAACGGCGAAGAACCTATTATTAGTGCAAATCGTGAGCTACAAGAAGAAATTGGTTTTGGAGCAAACAGAATTTCACCTTTGCGGACACTTTATAGTGGCCCAAGCCATATGTATGGTTTGATGCACGTTTTTGTTGCACAAGATCTCTATCCTTCTTGCTTAGAAGGTGATGAACCTGAACCCCTTGAAATTATCCATTATCCACTTGCAGATATTGACAAGCTACTTGCAGATCCAAATTTTGCTGAAGCTCGTAATCTCTCTGCTCTCTTTTTATTAAAGGAATTTCTTAATGGTCAATAAAGCTATTTTGTGGCTCTTCCCACTAATTACCCAGATTATATTTTCCCTTTTTCTGCCTTTCTTCAGTGGTTTTAACCTTAATGAATTAATCGTAGGATTTGGCTATGTTGCGTTGTTAGCCACTTTCCCAGCCTTTATTTTTGCCTTGCTTTGCTATCGTAAGCGGTTACATCAACGTAATATTTTGCAAATTACGATTTTCTCTGGCGGGCTAATGTTTATTTACACTTTAATACTGTTTTCGGTTTACCTAGCAATTGAGCCACCACAAGAACCCATTTCAACGTGGGAACATAGTCTTGCTGTTTTCTTTTACGCTCTAATGTTTGCTTTACCAAGTAGTGTTTATGCAATGGTGATATTACGCCTTTTTCTCCCTAAGATGATAATTTCACAAAAAGCTGAAAAATAGTGATGCAGTCTAATGGATAAAATTTTATAATCTGCAACATAAAAGGAAATAATCTCAACGGAGTTACTATGCAACAGCTTACCCCACAACTACTTGATGCCGTATTAGATATTGCTCATCGTGCAGGCGAGCATTTAAAAGCATTTTATGCCAAATCCGTTGAAATCAAAATTAAAGCAGATCATACCCCTGTTACCGAAGCCGATCTCTTTATTAGCCAATTTGTGATCGAACAACTTCAACAGCTTACTCCACATATTCCGATTATCTCTGAAGAAAATTGTAATATCTCCCTTGAAGAACGTGTTCAATGGCAAGAGTATTGGTTAATCGACCCGCTAGACGGTACGCAACAATTTATTGATAGAACCGATCAATTTTCCGTTGTTATTGCATTGGTGCAACAACATCGCCCTGTTCTTGGCGTAATCCACGCCCCTATATTACATAAAACCTATTATGCAATGACAAATTATGGGGCTTATCTAAACGAACAAAACCAACTTACTCGGTTACAACTCAGTAAAAAATTAGCTCAATCTAACCGCTTACGTATTACGATTGGCACATCGAATAGTGAAAAAATTCGCCAAATGGTCAAACCAGCATACCAAATTGACTTTATTCAATATGGCTCAAGTAGCTTAAAAGCTGGCTTAGTTGCGGAAGGAAAAGCAGATTGCTATATCCGCTTGGGCGATACTGGCGAATGGGATACCGCTGCGGCTGAAATACTGCTTGCAGAATTAGGTGGAAAAATTGTTGATCTGCAATTTGTTCCATTAAGCTATAACCAACGCCAACATTTTATCAATCCCTACTTTATTGTGATTGGTGAAGGCGAATATAATTGGCAAACGATTTTTAATCTTAATTGATTTATTTGTAGTATCTACTAAAATGTGGCTAGATATACAAAGTTTTAACAATTCTATTTAGGACAATTCATATAATGAAAGCAGATAACAACTGTATCGTCATTTTTGGTGCATCTGGCGATTTAACTCACCGTAAACTCATTCCTGCTCTTTATGACCTATATAAAATTGGTCGCCTTTCTGAGAGTTTTTCTGTATTAGGTGTTGCTCGCACAGAATTGAACGATGCTCAATTTCGTCAGAAAATGCGTGAAGCTCTCATCAAACACGAAAAATCAAGCGGTGAGATGTTAGATAAATTTTGCGAACATCTTTACTATCAAGCGTTAAATACTTCCGATGCTTTGGATTATGGAAAATTAGTTCCCCGCTTAGATGAACTTCACGATAAATATCATACGGGTGGCAATACCCTTTACTATCTCTCCACCCCACCAAGTTTATACCCCGTCATTCCTGAATGTCTTGCGGCTCACGGTTTAAATACCGAAGAGTTTGGTTGGAAACGCATTATTGTTGAAAAACCTTTTGGTTATGATATGAAAACCGCCAAAGAGCTAGATGTACAAATTCATCGTTTCTTTGAAGAGCATCAAATCTACCGTATTGACCATTATTTAGGTAAAGAAACCGTTCAAAACTTACTCGTGCTACGTTTCTCCAATGGTTTATTTGAGCCACTTTGGAACCGTAATTTTATTGACTATGTTGAAATTACAGGGGCAGAGTCTATCGGGGTAGAAGATCGTGGTGGTTATTATGATGGTTCAGGTGCAATGCGTGATATGTTCCAAAACCACCTATTACAAGTATTAGCAATGGTCGCAATGGAACCTCCTGCAATTATCAACGCCGATTCAATGCGTGATGAAGTAGCTAAAGTATTACATTGCTTACACCCACTCAGTGATGAAGATTTGAAAAATAACTTGGTATTGGGTCAATATACTAAAGGCACAATTGACAGTATTGATGTCAAAGGCTACTTACAAGAAAAAGGTGTGCCTGAAGATTCCAACACCGAAACCTATATGGCGGTACGTTGCCAAATTGATAACTGGCGTTGGGCTGGCGTTCCGTTCTATGTGAGAACAGGTAAACGCTTACCAGTACGAGTTACCGAAGTGGTTATTCATTTTAAAACCACGCCACACCCTGTGTTTAGTCAAAATGCCCCTGATAATAAATTGATTATCCGTATTCAGCCTGATGAAGGGATCTCTATGCGTTTCGGTTTGAAAAAGCCTGGTGCAGGTTTTGAATCTAAAGAAGTTTCTATGGATTTCCGCTATGCCGATCTCGCCTCGCCAAGTCTTTTAACCGCTTATGAGCGTTTATTATTAGATGCAATGAAAGGTGATGCAACGCTATTTGCCCGTACGGATGCAGTTCACGCTTGTTGGAAATTTGTACAGCCTATTTTAGATTACAAAGCGGCTAATGGACGTGTCTATGAATATGAATCTGGTACTTGGGGTCCTTCTGAAGCAGATCGCTTAATTGCTAAACACGGCAAAGTTTGGCGTAAACCAAGTGGCTTGATGAAGAAAAAAGTATAAAAAATCTCCCCCTGCCCCTCTTTTTCAAAGAGGGGAGCTAAACCAAGCAAATATAATATCAACGGATTATTAACAATGAATACCCAAATTTTCGAAACTGCTCAACAAGCAGTAGAAAAAATCGCACAAGAATTTGTGTTATACAGCCAACAAAATCGCCCTGTGCATATCTCTCTTTCTGGTGGTAGCACGCCGAAATTGCTATTCAAAATCTTAGCACAAGCACCCTTTAACACTGAAGTAAAATGGCAAAACTTGCATTTTTGGTGGGGTGATGATCGAATGGTTGAGCCACAAGATCCTGAAAGCAATTATGGCGAAGTACAAAAGCTACTGTTCGATCATATTCAAATCCCAGCAGAAAATATTCATCGTATTCGCGGTGAAAATAATGTTGAGCAGGAACTTGCAAGATTTTCGCAAGAACTGACCGCTTGTGTACCTGATTTGGAATTTGATTGGATTATTTTAGGTATGGGAACAGACGGACATACCGCTTCGCTTTTCCCACATCAAACGGATTTCAATGATCAGAATGTGGCAGTCATCGCCAAGCACCCAGAAACAGGGCAAATCCGCATTTCCAAAACTGCTCAGCTTATTGAAAAAGCGAAACGTATTACTTATTTGGTAACAGGCGGATCAAAAGCAGAAATTTTAAAAGAAATTCAAACTACACCTGCAGAACAATTACCTTACCCAGCCGCAAAAATTAAGGCAAAAAATGGCGTAACGGAGTGGTATTTAGATAAAGATGCGGCGAAGTTGTTGTAACAAGCGGTGAGATTTTCCAGAAATTTTACAAAAACGTTGAATCTCAAACATAAAATAGCGCTCATTTCCAACGAGTGCTGAAAATTAAGGCACTCGTCAAAGACGAGCGCCATCGGGGAAACAGGTATTACAAAAAGTTTACTGTCCAAATAGGGACTAATTACATTAGCCCCATAAACACATAAACGATTTTATGACAAGATATAATGCAGATATCCATCATCGAAAATCAATTCGCTTGAAACATTATGATTATCGAGCCGAAGGATTTTATTTCATTACAATTTGTTGTAAAAATAAAGAGTGTTTATTCGGACAGATTGTTGATCAACAAATATTACTGAATGATTTAGGTAATTATGTAAAAAAATGCTGGGAGAAAATTCCTGAATTTTTCCCACAGGTAAGAATAGATGCATTTGTTATTATGCCAAATCATTTACACGGTATTATTGAAATTATTAAATATGATAAGGAACAATGTGATGCACCTACATCTAAGGGAATATCACAAACAGTTGGTTCAATAGTGCGTGGTTTTAAATCAGGAGTAACATCTTGGGCAAGAAAAAATACAGATGTATTTGATGTTTGGCAACGTAATTATTATGAGCATATTATTAGAGACGAGAAATCCTATTTACATATTTATGAATATATTCAAAACAACCCGATTTTATGGGAATTAGATCAACTGTATGTGAATTATGGGGAAAATTTATAGGGCAAATGTGATTTGCCCCTACAATACGAATAAAATGTAAATTTAGGGCAAATGTGATTTGCCCCTACAATACGAATAAAATGTAAATTTAGGGCAAATGTGATTTGCCCCTACAATACGAATAAAATGTAAATTTAGGGCAAATTTAATTTGCTCCTACGATATAAATGAAATGTAAATTTGGGGCAAATGTGATTTGCCCCTACGATATAAATGAAATGTAAATTTGGGGCAAATGTAATTTGCCCCTACGATATAAATTAAATATAAATTTGGGGCAAATGTGATTTGCCCATACGATACGAATAAAATGTAAATTTAGGGCAAATGTGATTTGCCCCTACAATACGAATAAAATGTAAATTTAGGGCAAATTTAATTTGCTCCTACGATATGAATAAAATATAACTTTGGGGCAAATGTGATTTGCCCCTACGATATAAATGAAATGTAAATTTGGGGCAAATGTGATTTGCCCCTACGATATAAATGAAATGTAAATTTGGGGCAAATGTGATTTGCACCTACGATACGAATAAAATGTAAATTTGGGGCAAATGTAATTTGCCCCTACGATACGAATAAAATGTAAATTTGGGGCAAATGTGATTTGCCCCTACGATACAAATAAAATGTAAATTTGGGGCAAATGTGATTTGCCCCTACGATATAAATGAAATGTAAATTTGGGGCAAATGTGATTTGCCCCTACGATATGAATAAAATATAACTTTGGGGCAAATGTGATTTGCCCCTACGGTATAAATAAAATGTGACCCGTAGGGGCTAATTACATTAGCCCCATTCAAAACAATCCAACAGGAGCAAAAAATGTCAGTAAAAGGCGATATCGGCGTTATCGGTTTAGCGGTAATGGGGCAGAATTTAATTCTGAATATGAACGACAATGGGTTCAAAGTCGTGGCATATAACCGTACCACATCAAAAGTGGACGAATTTTTAGAAGGTGCAGCAAAAGGCACGAATATTATTGGGGCTTATTCGTTGGAAGATCTAGCCAATAAACTTGAGAAACCACGCAAAGTAATGTTAATGGTGCGTGCAGGCGATGTGGTAGATCAATTTATTGATGCGTTGCTTCCGCATTTGGAAGAAGGCGACATCATCATTGATGGCGGTAACTCAAACTATCCTGATACTAACCGTCGTGTAAAAGCCTTAGCGGAAAAAGGCATTCGCTTTATTGGTTCAGGCGTATCGGGCGGTGAAGAAGGGGCTCGTCACGGGCCTTCAATTATGCCAGGTGGTAATGAAGAAGCTTGGCAATATGTGAAACCTATCTTCCAAGCGATTTCAGCGAAAACTGACAAAGGCGAGCCTTGCTGTGACTGGGTGGGTAAAGAAGGTGCAGGTCATTTTGTAAAAATGGTTCATAACGGTATTGAATACGGCGATATGCAGTTAATTTGTGAAGCCTACCAATTCTTAAAAGATGGTTTAGGATTAAGCTATGATGAAATGCAAGCTATTTTTGCAGAATGGAAAAATACTGAACTTGATAGCTATCTGATTGATATTACAACAGATATCTTAGGCTATAAAGATGCCGATGGCGAGCCGTTAGTGGAGAAAATTCTAGATACTGCGGGTCAAAAAGGGACTGGAAAATGGACAGGTATCAATGCGTTAGATTTTGGTATTCCATTAACCTTAATCACCGAATCTGTCTTTGCTCGTTGTGTTTCATCATTCAAAGATCAACGTGTGGCAGCATCTAAATTGTTCAATAAGACTATTGGCAAAGTAGAAGGCGATAAAAAAGTGTGGATCGAAGCGGTGCGTAAAGCATTATTAGCATCAAAAATTATCTCTTACGCACAAGGCTTTATGCTTATTCGTGAAGCTTCTGAAAACTTCGGCTGGGACATCAACTACGGTGCAACAGCATTATTATGGCGTGAAGGTTGTATCATTCGTAGCCGTTTCTTAGGTAATATTCGTGATGCGTATGAAACGAACCCAGATTTAATTTTCTTAGGGTCAGACAATTACTTCAAAGGTATTTTAGAGAACGCCTTAGGCGATTGGCGTAAAGTGGTAGCGAAGTCTATCGAAGTGGGTATTCCAATGCCTTGTATGGCATCAGCCATTACTTTCTTAGATGGCTACACTTCGGAAAGAGTACCTGCAAATTTACTCCAAGCACAACGTGACTACTTTGGTGCACATACTTATGAGCGTACTGACAAACCTCGTGGCGAGTTCTTCCATACTAACTGGACAGGACGTGGCGGTAATACCGCATCAACGACTTATGATGTGTAATCGTATACTTACTAAATAAATTTTCAAATAACCCCGCATATTGAAAATGTGGGGCTATTTTCTATATTTTTATTTGGCTTTATCGCAGATTTCTGGAAACAACATTCTGATAATATGTTTAGTTAAACGTCTAGACTTACCTTGATATGGGAAAATATGCATCATCATCATTGGATTAAAATTCGCCTCAATCACGCCCCAAGAATTTAGTGTTGGTTCCGCTCGCCGAGTTAAATCAGGAATAATCAGATCGACACCACAGACTTTTGCTCCCATTGCTTTTGCTATTCCAACTGCTAATTGCTTATAGCTTTCGTGCATTTCATCAGTCATATCTATTGAATCTCCACCAGTACTAATATTTGAATTAGCTCTAAGTTGGACTTTCTGATTCAGTACAGGAATAGAATCTGGTGTTAAACCTTGCTCTTTCAACTGAAGTAATTCTATATCACCTAAAGCAATTTTCTTTAATGGCGAGCGAGAGCCATCACCTCGCAAAGGATCGTTATTTTTGATTTCGACTAACTCTCGTACTGAATGTATTCCATCGCCAATCACGTTTGCTGGCACTCTCAGTAGTACCGCTAATGTTTGATCACCTAATACAAAAAATCGATATTCTGTACCTACTAAATAGTCTTCAACCATTACTTCTTTATCTTCACGAAATGCAATTTCCAAAGCCTGTGCGAAATCTTCTTTATCATTGACTCCTTGTTGGAATATAGTGATGCCTAAACCATAATTTGTTGATTTTGGTTTAATTACTACTGCTTTGCCTTCAAATAATGGGTAATGCTCAATGGCTTGATTTAATTGTGTAAACTCCACACTCTTCGGTACATTAAATCCAGCTTTTGCCAACACTTTCTTAGTTACAACTTTATTTTCCATAATTAAAGGAGAAATATATTGATCGTGACTAGTCATATTACCATTTTTGACATATTCGAGATGTTCACCGAACTTAAGTGCTAAAAACTGATCATTCTCATCAAGTAGCTCAACTTGAATTCCTTGTTGGATAAGATCAAAAAGTAAGGCTTGTGTAGAAAGCTCCATATTATCAAATGCTGAAATAGCATAAAAACGTTCAAAGGCTTGTTGTTTATAGGATTGGGATAATTTTATGGCTAATTGTTTATCACTACCAACTTGTTGAATAGCTTGAATAAGTTTGCCATTTATCGTTTCCATTGGATTAGCAAATTGGGCGAGCTTGGTTTGTGCATAAGCTATTTCGTCTTGGTTTATACCAATTTCTTTAAGCATAGTGATCAGGTCTGCTAAGATCTGCTCCCCCTCAATGCGGAATTGTGTTTCAGCACAAGGGTCTTCTAATGCAACTTGATATAATTTATTTTTGCCAATTTCTACCGCTTTCTGACCGCTTGTTTCATCAATCCATAACATAAAGAGTAAGAAGTGATGAATAAACTTAGCATCTTGTAAGCTAATTCCATAGGGTTCAAATGGATTAAGATCAAACAGGCGAAACTCTGCATATTTCACACCATTTTCGAGCAATTCTCTAGCTTTTTTACCGCCTCTCAGACGTACATTAGAATAGAATTCTTTTTCAGCAATTAAACGACCACTGGATACTAACTGCTCTAAAGAATTAACATACTCGTTTAAGCTATCGTGATTTACCACAATATCAGGAGCATTAACATATCCATAAGGACTAGAACGCAAACTGCGTACTAGCTGTTTTTCTTTTAAAGAAGAATGATTTATACCATTACGTATAAAATATTGTGGTTCAACAATAGGCGTTGCAGCCAATAGATACAGTAAAATCCACTGATAGCGTAAGAAATTATTCGCCAATTTCATATATAACGCATTTTGAAATTCCTTGAGCGAACGATATTCACTTTGTAAATGAAATAGGCTTTCAATAAACTCATCTGAAATCTGATAGTTATAATGAATACCGCTTACCATCTGTTTATATTTACCATAGCTTTTAGATAGATATTGGCGATATTGAACATCTTTCGGATCGTCAAATTGTGCTTCCTGAATATCAGCTTCAGGTGGTAGCCCCACAGGCATACTTAAAGGAGAAATAAATTCATCTTCGGGTAAAGAACGCAAAACAACTTCGTGAATGGCAGAAAGCCAACGATGTGCGTCTTCTAAACTTTTATTTGGTGGGGTAATTAACTCTAGCTGACTTTCCGCAAAATCAGTTTGAATATAAGGGTGATAAGATCGATTACCAAATGCGGAAGGGTGGGCAGTGGTAACGATATTGCCTAGTTTATCAATCCGTTGGCTCTCTTTTTCTAAGCCAAATGTTCCTTGCTGAAATAACAAACCTAGCTGAGCATCTTTAATCAACGACTGAATTCTCATTATGTATTCCTTTTCGAAATGATGATAATTTGGCGTTAAAGTATCACAGCTTTGAATTTGGCTTTATGTAAGATTGGAACTAATCAGATGAATTTATTCTATAAATTGTTCAAATTATTGAGCAACCCCTTCAAGTTAAATAACCTGTAATTTTTGTAAGGCTTTTAAGATTCCATCTTGCTCAATCGGATCTGTTACATAATCGGCAAGGGCTTTCACTTCATCTTCTGCATTACCCATTGCGACCCCATAGCCAACAGTAGAAAGCATTTCCAAATCATTTAAACCATCACCAAATGCTATTGCATTTTTCATATCTAAGCCGAAATAGTTTAATACATCTTGAATACCACGAGCTTTAGAATGATGTTTATTGAGTAAATCGACAGAATATTGATGCCAACGAACTTCTTTTAAATCATCTTCTAATACATTTGCATCAATAACCTCTTGATGACGCTCAGCAGGGAAAAAGGCAAGTAATTGAATGACTTTGTGATTTACATAGTAATTCGGATCAACAATATAATCAGCTTTAATTGGGCGTAATGATATTTCTACTTCAGGAGTATTTTTAGACACAGCTATTTCATCGGCTGTTACAAAGGCATATTCAATATTAAGTGCCGTTAATTTTGCCAAAACTCGCTCAATACGCTCAGTGGTTAAAATATACTCGCTAATCACTTCGCCTTTATACAGATTATACTGTCCATTGGTTGTAACAAATAATTCAAAGCCCGCTTCGTTCATTAAAGGTTTAATCGCATCAGGAAAAGCTCCAAAAGTTCTTCCTGTTGCAATAGCTGGAATAATCCCTTTAGCTCTTAATTGGGGTAAAACTTGTTCAGCAATAGATTGGGGAATACGTTGCTCTTTTTTGTAATAGAGAGTTTCATCAATATCAAAAAAAGCTATTTTGATTGAATTTTCGAGTGGCTGCATAATTTCTCCTTTAAATGCTCACTAGAAATAGAACGCTCAGTTTACTCTTTTTCGATCTATATCACAAAAATTCGCACAGTTTCTCCTTCAAATTCTGATAAAGTTCAACAAAAAATAGATAAAAAGAGAAGAACAGTATGTTTGATTGGGGATTTTGTTGCTTTCACTGCCACCGTTCACTCGCCATTAGTTCACACGGTTTTTGCTCAAAATGCTATGCCTTACTCTCTCACTCTGCATACTGCGGACATTGTGGCAGTAATTTATTAGAAAACCAGCTAAGTTGCGGGAATTGCTTGCGTAATGAGCCGAAATGGCATCGTATTGTGCAAATTTCTGCTTATAAAGCACCGCTTTCAGAGTGGATTCATCGTTTCAAATTCCAGCAACAACATTATTTAGATAAAGCGTTGGGGCGTTTATTGCTATTGGCAATCAAACAAGCTCAACGGGAGCATTGGCTCACATTACCTGAAGTTATTATTCCCGTACCACTATTCTGGCAACGCTATTGGCAGAGAAATTATAATCAAGCAGAATTATTGGCTCGTTATGTGGCTAAAAAATTAAATTTGCCCCTTGATGTACATAGTTTACAGCGAGTGAAATCCACTCGTTCTCAACGAGAACTTACCGCAACGGAAAGACGAAAAAATCTAAAAAATGCTTTCTATTTTAAACCGTTAAAAAAATATCAACGGGTTGCGATTGTCGATGATGTAGTTACCACAGGCTCAACACTCAATAGTATCTGTATTGAGCTACGCAAAAAAGGGGTAAAAGATATTCAGGTTTGGACGTTAGCGAGAGCCTAAGCCAAATAAACGTTCACTATTTTGCCAAATGACATCGGCGATTTGCTCTGGTGGTTCTGGACGTAAAGCACAAAGGGTGTCAAACGTTACAATTAAACGCTCAGGGCGATTAGGGCTACCTTGAAAACCAAAAACAGGCATATCGGGAGAATCTGTTTCAAGCAGTAAAGCATCTAAAGGCAATTTGGCGATAGTTTCACGAGTTTTATTGGCTCGTTGGTAAGTGATAGTACCGCCGACACCGATTTTATAGCCAAGATCGACAAAACGTTTTGCCTGCTCGTAACTGCCTGCAAAACCGTGAACAACACCTGTTTTATTTAACTTAGCTTGTTTTAAGAATGTATAAAGTTGTTCGTGGCTTTTTCGAGAATGTAAATTAACGGGTAAATCATACCGCTTGGCAAGCTGTAATTGAGCCTCTAAAAATTCACACTGTTTTTGCCATAACTCTGCTGTACAAACTCCTGCCACTGCACGTTCTAACCCGATTTCTGCAATGGACGTACAATACGGATCTTGTAGTTGTAAATGTTGCTCTAACAGATCTAAATCATTTCGTTGATGTCGCTTAATATAAAGTGGGTGCAATCCTAGCCCGTAAACAATATGTTGTGGCACAGCTCGACTACAAGCGGTTACTTCTGCAAAATTTTTTGCAAAAACTGCAACAACTAATATACGTTCGACTTGGGATTTTTTCGCATTCTCTACTAATTGGCTAACGCTTAAATTGAGATCTTGTGCAAGATAATCTAAATGGGTGTGGGTATCAAAAAATTGCATTGTTTTTCTAATTTAAAAAAAGAAGAGCGAGAAATATCTCGCTCTTGCTCTTAATTAAGGTTGATTAGGCTTTTGCTGAATCATCAACATAAGCATCTGGGTCTGTTTTACCCAATGGTTTTAACATTGTGAAGAACAATACTAAACATAATGCTGTTAAACCTAAACCGATATATACCGATAATTGATAATCTAAACCAAAACCGATCTTATTGTATGCTAAGAAAGTAAAACATACGGCACTAATGAACACAGCAGGAATTGTACATACCCAATGGAATTTGTTATAGCGGTATAAGTAAGCTGCCGCAGTCCATAACATTACCATTGCTGTTGTTTGGTTTGCCCAAGTGAAGTAACGCCATAAAATACTGAAGTCAATTTTAGACACAATGAAACCAATTGCAAATAGTGGTACTGCAATTAACAAACGTTTTGCAAGGGTACGTTGTTCTAAGTGGAAGAACTCAGCAATAATAATACGTGCAGCACGGAATGCTGTATCACCTGATGTGATTGGTAATACAACCACTCCTAACACCGCAAAAATACCGCCTACAAATCCTAAGAAGTATAATGATGAATCATAAACAACTTTAGATGGTGAACCAGCACTGATTGCATCTTGTAACGCCTGAGTATTTTCATAGAATGCTAAACCAACCATACACCAGATTAACGCAATCACACCTTCTGCAATCATTGCACCATAGAAAATGAAACGACCTTCTTTTTCATTTTCTGCACAACGAGCCATTAGTGGAGTTTGTGTTGCGTGGAAACCAGATAATGCACCACAAGAGATAGTTAAAAAGAGTAATGGCCAGATTGGTGCATCTCCTTTCACTTGGAAGTTTTGGAAGAATTTATCCCAAGTTAAGCCTGCACCATCTTGGTTTACAGTACGGAAGAACTCAATTGGATCTGTTGCACTGAAATGGCTTGATACTAAACCATATACCATACCTACCGACATAAACAGTAATAATGCACCGAAGAATGGGTAGATCTTACCGATAATTTTATCAATTGGGAGTAAGGTTGCTAAAATATAGTAGCAGAAAATGATGGTTGTCCATACTGCAATTACAGTTGGTTTATCCATTCCCCAAACTGTTAGATCGCTTGCCGCAGCAGAAGCTGTGCTTACAATTTCTTCCGCATTATTCAATGATAAAGTACCACCCGCAGAACCAAATGCGTCTATTGTGATTGTACTTAATAATTGAGCAGGACTCGCAACGAATACCACTCCAACCAATAATAATAAAATTACTGCTAGAATGTTGATGAATGCTTTAACAGGGCGACCTAAGTATTTACCCGCAAGGTTTGGCATTGAAGCACCGCCATTACGCACACTTAACATTCCACAGAAATAGTCGTGTACCGCACCAGCAAAAATACAGCCAAGTACGATCCATAACATTGCAACTGGCCCATATAATGCACCAAGGATAGGACCAAAAATCGGACCTGTTCCAGCAATGTTTAATAATTGAATTAGCCAAATACGTGTTTTTGACATTGGCATATAATCAACACCATCTTGCATAGTATATGCAGGTGTTGTTTTTTTCGGGTTGATCACGAAGATCTTTTCGATAATCTTGCCATATACGAAGTAACCAAGTACTAATACAGCAACACAGAATAAGAACCACAACATAGTAGATATCCTAAATAAATGTTGATAAATAATGAATTTAGCCTAAAAGGCGACGCATTGTAGAGAGTAGCGTAAATAAAGTAAATTAAGATATTACAGAAATGTTACTTGTTGTCTAAAAATGTGACAAAGATCACATTTTGAACAATCATTCAGTAATACCTCCTATAAAATATTAAATGTAAATAATGTAGATTGTGTAAAAAATCAGCTTATCCATAAGTAAATTAGAACCATCTAACAATTTTTATGTCTTAGGCTACATTCAAATAATCACTATTTTTAGTAAACATACAATAGTAACAAGGAAATACATCAATGAAAAAATCAATGCAAAAAACATTATTAGCTTCTTTATTACTCGGATTAGGAATGTTCTCTCTTCCTACTGTATCAAATGCAACATTACCAACGGCAGTAGATGGTCAGGCACTACCTAGCCTTGCTCCAATGTTAGAAAAAGTTCGCCCTGCAGTTGTGAGTATTGCTGTTGAAGGAAAAACCGAGAATAAACGTTCTCGTTCTAATGTACCTGAAGAATTTGAATTTTTCTTTGGACCAGATATGTTCGGGGAACGTGGAGGAGAGCGTCAATTTAGAGGTGAAGGATCGGGAGTTATTATCAATGCAGCAAAAGGCTATGTGGTTACAAATAATCACGTCATTGATAAAGCAGATAAAATCAACGTTAAATTAGAAGATGGACGTGAATTTAAAGCAAAATTGATTGGAGCTGATCCACTTTCAGACGTGGCACTTCTACAAATTGAAAAGCCGCAAAACTTAACCGAAATTAAAATTGCAGATTCTGATAAGTTACGCGTAGGTGATTTTACCGTTGCAATCGGTAATCCATTTGGTTTGGGGCAAACTGTTACATCTGGAATTGTATCTGCATTAGGTCGCTCAACAGGTAATAGTGATGAAGGCTATGAAAGCTATATTCAAACGGATGCCGCAGTAAACCGAGGTAACTCAGGTGGTCCATTGATTAACTTACAAGGTGAGCTTATTGGTATTAACACTGCAATTATCTCGCCAAGTGGTGGAAATGCAGGTATTGCTTTCGCGATTCCAAGTAATATGGCAAATAACCTTGTGCAACAGATTATAGAATTTGGTGAAGTGAAACGTGGCTTACTGGGTATTAAAGGTGGCGAATTAAATGCTGATCTTGCCAAAGAATTTAATGTAAATGCTCAGCAAGGAGCATTTATCAGTGAAGTGCTAAGTGATTCAGCAGCTGCTAAAGCGGGATTAAAAGCGGGAGATGTTATTATTGGTTTAAATGGACAAAAAATTCGTAGCTTTGCAGAATTAAGAGCCAAAGTAGCAACTACTGGTGCAGGTAAAGAGATTGAACTGACTTATTTGCGTGATGGTAAAGAGGAAAGAGCAAAAGTAACGTTACAATCAGACGAGCAAACAAAAACCAGTGCAAATACACTTCTTCCTGCATTAAAAGGTGCTGAATTTAGCAACTACAATGAAAAAGGCGTTAAAGGTGTAGAAATTACTAAAGTTGAAAAAGGCACGATTGCTGAACAACGTGGTTTTAGAAAAGGCGATATTATTGTGGGTGTAAACCGCAGAGCCGTTGAAAATATTGGCGAACTTCGCAAAATTTTAGATTCAAAACCGTCAGCTATCGCCTTAAATATCTTACGAGATGGTTCAAACTTCTTTGTGATTATTCAGTAGCCAATTAAAGGCATAGTAGACAAAAAGGTTGGTAATGAATATTTTTAACTGTTCTTACCAACTTTTTTGATTCAAAATGGCCTAGTATAAACACATCAAACTACTGTGTAGAAATACTACGTTTGGCGTAGGAATGAAAATTGATGTCAATAACTTAATTGATCTTGTTTTTAACATACTAGTTCGTTTCGACAAAACTCAACGCCTGTTGAACCACTTCCACGCCTGCTCCTTGTTTGCAGGCGTTTTCACTTAAATGGCGGCGCCATTGTCTTGCCCCTTTGCAGTTTTGAAATGCACCAAGAATATGGCGAGCAATATGATTGAGATAAACCCCTTGATTGAGCTGTTGTTCTATATATGGCAACATCTTTTCTACTGCTTGTTTGGCGGTAATTATTGGTGCATTTTCATCAAATAAAGCACGATCGATCTCACCTAATAAACTTGGGTTTTGATAGGCTTCACGCCCCACCATTACACCATCAACATATTCAAGATGCTGTTTAATTTCATCAATGGTTTTAATTCCCCCGTTGATACTGATTTTTAGGTGGGAGAAATCTCGTTTAAGCTGATAAACACGCTCATAGTCAAGCGGTGGGATTTCTCGATTTTCTTTCGGGCTTAACCCTGATAGCCACGCTTTACGGGCGTGAACAATAAAGTCATTACAATAAGGTTGGATTTTCTCAATAAATTCACATAAAAATTCGTAACTATCTAGCTCATCAATCCCAATGCGATGTTTTACTGTAACAGGAATGGACACTTGTTGCTGCATTGCTGAAACACATTGTGCGACTAAATCCGCATTGCCCATTAAGCAAGCACCGAACATTCCATTTTGTACTCGATCTGACGGGCAACCGACATTCAGATTGATCTCCGCATAGCCTCGTTCTGCGACTAATTTGGCACATTGTGCTAACTGAGCAGGATCGCTCCCACCAAGTTGTAAAGCCACAGGATTTTCAGCAGGATCATAAGCAAGTAAATCATACTTGGCGTGCAAAATAGCAGGGGCAGTAATCATTTCGCTATAAAGCAAACTATGTTGCGTAAATTGTCGATGAAAATAGCGACAGTGGCGAGTTGTCCAGTCAAGCATTGGTGCAACAGAAAAACGCCCACGATAATAATTTTGTTTCATTTATTCTTTCCATAAAGTAAGCGGTAAGATTGGTGGAAAGTTTTGCAAAAAAACGCAGTGATCTTACCGCTTGTTGTCTTTTATTATGGGGAAATAATACTATAAAAGACGTATTTTTTATAGAATGATACTTTCACCACCTTATGTAAATTTTGCTAGATTAAGCAACTTTTAGTATTCTTGGTAATCAGACTAAACTTTGGAAAATAATTTGATATAAAAATAAATAGGAGAACTCCGTTTTGTCAGGAAAACAATTTACTGAGATAACCGCACTTACACTTTTTATTGAACAGAAATTAACAGAAAACGATACATTTGGATTATTAAATGAATTGTGCGAGTGGTTACGAGAAAATCAAGGAAAAGACGCACAACAACGCTTATATTTTCTGATTAAATTATTAAAACAGAATAGAGGGTTAGGCGAAAAATTAGCCAGTCAGTTTTGTCGTTGGTTATGTGGAATGCGTTTATATCCGTTATTTATTAGTCGTGGTATTTTGGCTCGTGGTGGATTTGGTCGAGAAATGCGAGTGCGATTATATGAACGGATTAACCCATCATTTAAAGATGCAAGAGATCTACGGGACATATTTGTACTGCTGTTTAATGATAAAGACGATGCAAAATGGCTCAATACCGTTCCTATGCAGTACTGGGACGCTTTACTTAACCTATTACGCCGTTATGCTACACCACACGAGCGAGAAACGGTGAGTAATCATATGCGTTATGAGGGGTTGTATGCAATTGAAATGCTAGCGATTTGGATTGCAGCAGAAGAGATGGAACCTGAATTAATGCGTTTAGAGCCAGGTTTGCTTGATGCAGATAGCCCTCTTGTTGCTTTACAGCGTGAAGTCGCTAACTGGGTGGAAAGTCGCCGTAAGAATGAAATTTACGATAGTAGCCATCTGGAAGTAATGTTTGTTCAGTGCCAAGAGTTGATTGAACGTTTACAGAAAAAGGGGGCAACTACAGGTTCTTCATTAGGTGTGGCACATTTATTGGAGCGATTAAGCCAAACCTTAGAGCGATTGGCAATGTTGATGGACGTGTTTGCATCTAACCGTTTTTTACCACGCCGAATTTTAGTTTTAACAGGGACATTAGCGGTAGCATCAGCAGATCAACACAGTGTTTCAAGCCTATGGAAACAGAGTGTCAAAATGCTTTCTCGTAGCATTACACAAAATACCAGCGACCACGGTGAGCATTATATTACTCGAAATGCTAAAGAGTATTGGGAAATGTTTTCATCGGCAGCAGGGGGAGGTGTACTGATTGCATTTATTGCTCTAATTAAAATTTATATCGGTAATAGTGTCGATGATAAGGTTCTTAAAAGTATTTTAGAAGCCTTAAATTATAGCTTCGGTTTTATTGTGATTTTTATGTTGCATTTCTCCGTTGCAACCAAACAACCAGCAATGACAGCGGCTCGTTTTGCGGAAGCGGTACAGAAAAATCCTCAAGGACGATCTGTCGATATGCAATTAGCCCAATTACTCATTGACGTATTTCGCTCACAAAGTGTTGCGGTTTTAGGTAATGTGTCCGTTGCATTATTACTATCCGCAGTAATTGCGATTGGCTATGAGCATTATTTCGGCTCTGCTTTCTTAAGTGCAGAACAGATTGCCTATCAGCTACACAGTATTGATATTACACAAGGAACATTATGGTTTGCTGCTATTGCTGGGGTGTGGTTATTCTGTGCAGGGATTATTTCAGGATTTTTTGATAATCGTTGTAACTACCTTAATTTAAGAATGCGTTTAAGAGAACACCCCGTATTAAAACGCATAATGCCATCAGGAATACGTAGCAAATTTGCAGATTATATGCACGATAATTATGGCTCAATAATGGGGAATTTCTGTTTCGGTTTACTACTGGGTCTAACGGGGCTAGTGGGCTATTTAACTGGGCTACCACTAGATATCCGCCACGTTGCACTTTCTTCTGCTAATTTAGGCTATGCCACTGTGAGTGGTGATCTCTCAATGGCAATTTTTTGGCAAAGCCTTGCCTTTGTATTAACGATTGGTTTAGTAAACCTAATTGTGAGCTTCTCATTAACGTTATGGGTAGCATTACGTTCACTTGATGCCGAAGTAAATAGTTGGCGTAAAATTGCAGGCTGTGTATGGGAAATCTTAAAGCAACGTCCATTGAGTTTGATTTTACCAGTACAGCTGGATAAACCTCAGAAACAATGAAGCAGTAATAAAATATAAGGGGCGATACGCCCTTTTCAGATTATTAACGAACTTATTTAGTGTAGGGTGGGCTAAAGCCCACCCTACAGATTTTATGTTCTTTTGAAGTTTGTCATCAGTCTGTAAGGGGCGATACGCCCTTTTTTAATAATTATTCAAATCTGATATTTCTGCTTATCACCAATATCAAAATGTAACGGCATTCGCCATTTTTGAATAGAGAGTAGCAGTAGGAGCAAGCTACAAATTAACGCAAGTATGTGGCTAAGTTCTTGCCAGTTAAAGAGTAAGCTCAACCATAGGAGCAGGAGTAAGATAGGCTGAAAATTAAGCCCAATAATACGAAAACAGAAATACTCTTTGTAGCATAGCCCTGCTATAACAGCAAATACCGCACCGAGTGCTAATTCTTTAAATCCGAAGATTTGGCAGAGTAGTCCAAGCCATATCACAAATTGAAAAGTTAAGCGGATAGATTTTAGGTATAAATGGAGCGATGAGGCGAGCATCGTTCCTGCAACTAGTAAGCCGTATTGTGCTATTTCAGGATAAAACGGTATTCCCCCAATCATTGTTGTAGCAATACAAAAGCCTAAACGGTAAAGGATTACCGTTAGGTAATCCCAAAAATCCATCGGCGATTGAATATGTGGATCTGCCATCTTATAGCCCCACCAAATTAACTAAATCTTGCTCAGTTAGAATTTTTACACCAAGTTCCTGTGCTTTCGCTAATTTTGAACCTGCTTTTTCACCAGCAATAAGGTAATCCGTTTTACTTGAAACACTCCCCGATACTTTACAGCCTAAATTCTGTAAAATTTCTTTTGCTTGATCTCGGGTTAATTGTGTCAATGTGCCTGTTAATACAACGGTTTTATCTTTTAACGGATTATCTGCAACTTCTTGTTGAACCACATCTTGCCAGTTCACGCCTTGTGCAATCAAATCTTCCACTACGCTAACATTATGTGGTTCTTGCCAGAATTGATAAAGGCGATTAGCCACGACTTCACCGACATCTTGAACTTCTCGAAGCTGTTCTAAATTCGCATTGCGGATAGCGGTGAGATTACCAAAATGTTTTGCAAGATTTTGAGCAGTCGATTCGCCGACATCACGAATGCCTAAAGCAAATAGAAAGCGTGCAAGGGTGGTATTTTTGGCTTTTTCAATACTGGTCAAAGCATTATAGGCAGATTTTTCACCCATTCGTTCTAAACGCATTAAGGTAATCTGATCCAGTTTGAAAAGATCGGCAGGGGTGTGAATAAGCTCACGTTCCATTAGTTGCTCGATCAGCTTTTCACCTACGCCATCAATATCCATTGCCTTACGAGAAACAAAGTGTTTTAAGGCTTCTTTGCGTTGAGCGCCACAGAATAACCCACCCGTACAACGAGCAACAGCTTCACCATCAACACGCACAACGGCAGATTGACAGACAGGACAAGCGGTCGGAAACTCAATTTTTTTTGCTGATTCAGGACGGCGATCAGCAACAACACCTATAATTTGCGGAATGACATCGCCTGCTCGGCGAATGATAACGGTATCGCCAATCGCAATGCCAAGACGCTCAATTTCATCACCGTTATGTAAAGTTGCATTACTTACTGTTACCCCTGCAACAAAAACGGGTTCTAATTTTGCCACAGGGGTAATTGCTCCTGTTCTTCCCACTTGAAATTCCACATCTTTCAAAATAGTCATCTCTTCTTGAGCAGGGAATTTATACGCAATTGCCCAACGTGGTGCTTTAGAGATAAAACCAAGTTGTTCTTGTAGTGCAATATCGTTTACTTTTAAGACTGTTCCATCAATATCGTAGCCAAGTGAGCTACGTTTTTGTTGAATATGTTGATAGAACGCCAGTAGCTGTTCACGTCCTTGAGCTAATTTAATTTCGCTATTAACGGGAATACCAAGGCTTTTTAGCCATTGCAAGCGTTCAAAATGGCTACTTGGAAGTTGATCATCACTTTCATAAACACCGATACTGTACGCATTCAGTACTAGTGGACGCTGGCTAGTAATTTTCGGGTCAAGCTGACGTAGCGAACCAGCTGCCGCATTGCGTGGATTAGCAAAAGTTTTTTCTCCTTTTGCCAATGCACGTTCATTCAGTTGTTCAAAGCCTTGCTGTGGCATAAAAACTTCACCCCGTACTTCTAAACGAGCAGGTGGATTAGGTGTATTTAATTTCAGCGGAATATTGCGGATAGTACGAATGTTTGCAGTAATATCTTCACCAGTGCTTCCATCTCCCCTTGTTGCGGCTTGGGTTAAAATACCATTTACATAGAGAATACTGACTGCTAAACCGTCTAATTTTGGTTCACAGCAAAATTCAAGTTGCTGGCTCTTGACGGGAATACGATCTTCAATTCGGCGTAAGAAACCATCAAGATCGTCCTTACTAAAGGCGTTGTCTAAAGAGAGCATTGGGATCTCGTGGGTGATCTGTGCAAAGCCATCAAGGGGTTTTGCTCCCACTCGCTGAGTTGGCGAGTCAGTGGTAATCAAATCGGGATATTGCCACTCTAGGCTTTTTAGCTCATTCATTAAGCGATCATATTCGGCATCGGGAACAAGCGGGTTATCTAAAACGTGGTAGTGATATTCGTATTGGCGTAACGTTTCTTTAAGTTGATCTAATTGTTGCTTGATTTGTGTTGTCATAGGTAAATTATCTTGATAAAAAAGACCGCTTACAAGCGGTCAGATTTTGGGAAAAGATTGCAATTATTTTGCTACTTTTAATAAATATTGCTCACGAGAATAATCATCAAAAATTTCTCGTTCTTCATTTAATACAAAACCATTCACAGATTGAGCAAAACTTTCTACGGTACGGATCATCAAGCGTAGATTAACTAAATCATTACCTGCTGACGGTAGGTGCATAAAGAAAACTAGCCCTACGGTACTAAATTGGTCCATCTTCGCCAAATCAAAAACACCTGGTTGCATCATATTCGCCACACTAAATAGCACAGGGCTAGCACTGTTATCTAAATGACGGTGGAAAATTTGATATTCACCATATTGGAAACCTAAAGCATCAAGTTGTTGAGCAATCACATCGCCACGAAATTGCTGACCTTCAGCAGCAACCACATAAAGTGTAATAATTTGTGGTTGTGTAGTAGCAGGAGCAGGCTCTTCTAATTGAACTGATTGTATATTTTCAGTGCTATTAACTTGAATACTGATTGGACGATCTTCTTGCGGTAAGGTTTGTGAAAAAGTAGGTTGCCCTACTGCAACTTGTTCACTAGGTTGATTTGGTAAGCTGATTTTTATCTCTTTCACTTCTTGCTGAATTTGCTCAAAATCATTCTGATTCGGTGCAAGTGAATTGCCTTGTAAATGCGGATCAATGCTTGTGGACTGTAATGTCTGTGGAATTTCACTTTGGAGCGTATTGTTTATTGGTGTTGATGGCGGACGAGTAGAAAACGTATTCGAGAAAATACGTGACTTCTCACGGCGTGCAGACCATAAGCTGTATCCAACTAAGATTGCAATTAACAATCCAGCTAAAATAAAGAAAAGAATAGACGTTTCCATAGAGTCCTCTTAGTAAAAAAATAAGTGAAATTAGAATTTCACTCTTTACGAAAACAGAGTGCATAGCTTACCATATTTCTTTTCAAAAATTGAGAAATTAAGTGAGGTAATAATGTCTTCTCCATTTGAATCGCCAGAAAGCCAAGCTGGAGCTGGTTTTCACTATTTTATTTATGGCTGGCGACTATTGCTACAACGTCAATTAATGCCTTTTGTGGTATTACCTGTCATTATCAACACCATTTTAATGGTAGGCTTAATTTGGTTATTTTTTGCAAATATTGGTGGATTACTTGATGCAATGTTGCCTTCTTGGCTAGAGTGGCTTAGTTTTATTTTAATTCCACTTATTTTTTTGATGATTATTGTGCTGTTCTATTTTGCTTTTACTACATTAGCAAACTTTATTGCTGCTCCTTTTAATGCTCTACTGGCGGAAAAAGTGGAACAACAACTTACAGGTGAAAAGCTAACAGAAATGAGTATGGCAGAATTATTGAAAGATGTGCCTAGAATGTTAAAACGAGAATGGCAAAAAATGTGGTACAGCATTCCACGTTTGCTTGCCTTATTTTTACTAGGATTCGTGCCTGTGCTTGGGCAAACGATTGTGCCTGTACTCACTTTTATGTTTGGTGCGTGGTTATTAGCGATTCAATATTGTGATTATCCGTTTGATAATCACAAAATTAGTTTTGCTCGTATGCGAAATGCACTTGGGCAACGCCGTATAATGAATTTTACTTTTGGCTCATTAGTCAGTTTATTTATGATGGTACCATTTTTAAATTTAGTCGCAATGCCTGTGGCGGTTTGTGGGGCATCGGCAATGTGGGTTAAAGAGTATCGAAATTTCTTATTAGGCAAAACATCAGGTGAGTTTGATAATGCTGATTTTTCGGGTAAACCACAAAGTACCACAGTGAGTACAGAAACTCGCAATGGTAATATCACAAAGCCTTAATAAGCGGTGAGATAAGTAGATTTTTTTACAAGAGGAAATAAAAATGAAAGTACAACTAAAAGGAGTAATATTCGCTTTAGGGCTAGGTTTTTTGGCAAATACAAGCGTTCAAGCCAGTGATGATTTAATTCGATTAGGATCGGTTTCAACGAAGTGGAATGCGTTAGGCAAAAATGATCGTATTGAAGTTGTTGGGTTTCAGGATAAAGATCTAAATGTTACTTGCTATCTTTCTTACGCTGAAAAAGGCGGATTAAAGGAAGTTGTTGGTTTAGAAGAAGATACATCCGATGGTTCTATTCACTGTGTACAAACAGGTAATATTTCAGATGACGATTTGAATAAAGCGGCGAAGAAAGGGCAGAAAGAACAGGTATTTAAACGTAAAACATCTTTGCTCTTTAAATCAATGCAAGTTGTCCGCTTTATTGATTTTGAAAATAAAGCGGTAGTTTATCTTAACTATTCTGATCGAGTTATTGAAGGCTCTCCGAAAAATTCTATTTCGGTGGTGAAAGTTAGTAGCAGTTATTAGGGTGTAGCTAATTGGTTTTAATGATTTCAACTTTTTGGTTATTTTTGGTTGTGATGGTAATTGACTTAGGTGGAGACTTTTTACGGTGTAATATGGCTACAATATTACCTAATTTAGCAATATCTTCAAAATTACCATCAATCTGATAATCTTCAACATTGATATTATGTTCAAAGACTAAAAATGTATTTAGTTTTGTACTTCTGATATTATCTAATTGAATAATCTCCTTATTATTTACAGTGTATAATGGTGCTTTTCTTTTATATTTTGCGATAAGTTTCTCATCTTGACTTAATAAAACGAATTTCTTCATCTTACTTTCTTGTTCTTGGATATATTTTTCCTTATCATTCAAATTATTTTCTTCTGGTTTTTTATTATCTTCAGATTGTGGGTGAATTGCAGAAGTTTCTAGATTTTCGAGCTGGTTTATATTTTTTTCTGAGTTTTCTTTATTATTTTCTAGATTTTTAGAAAAATCGAAATCCCCAATAAATTGTGGAGCAATGAGAGATTTTACATTTTTATTAACCAATGCCAATGTTGGTTTATCATTCATTAAATCAATAATTACTTTTTGTTTATCCATTTGCTTGTTAATACTATTTATTAAATCTTGCAATGAAGCGTTATTATCTTGATAAACAGATATTTTTAATAGTGGATCTGCTTGATAGTTATAGTACGCAATATTTAATTTGTATGCTAATTGTTGTAAAAAATCACCAATGTGACCGCTATAATCAATCTCAACTCTAGCTGTAGTATATCTTGTAATTTCTGTTTTATCTGTAGCTAAACTGTTGGAAGTTAAAAAACTAATAATAAATAAAAATAGAAATTTCTTTGATGTTTTCATTGTTTATGCTCTGAATAATTTTAAATGTCATTATTAATAAATTATCTTTAAATAGGGTGTACTGAATACACCCTATAGATTTTATTTTTTATATTTAAGCTACCAAGCAAATCCTATACCAGCACCAACAGACATATTATCTTTATCGGAAACGCTACCATTTAATTTAATAATAACTTTTCCGTTGTCGCTAACACTGCTTAAACCAACAGCTAATGCATTTGCACCTTTGTAATTACCAGTGCCTACAGAGAATACGTTTTGCGACGGAGCATAGGCTTGTGGCATACTTGCTACAGCAATAGCATTTGCAGTACCTGCTTTCGCAGTTTTATCTACTTGGTTAATGCGTTTATCTACTTGGTTAATTCGCCCATCTACTTGGTCAATACGGTTATTTACTTGCCCGATAGCCTGATCTAACTGGCCTTTATTCACTGCATCAGTAGCATTAACACCAGCAGCAACACCTACTAAGCGGCGAGATTCTGCATTTTTATTGCGGAAATCTACTTCAGTGCCGCCTGTGGTTTTACCCACAGTAATAGGATTATTATTTACAGGGGAAGTTGATGGTTCTTGCTTAACCAGTATAACTGGCTCTGGTGCAGGTGTCGGCACAGGCGTTGGTGCAGGCACCACTGGGTTAGGCGTTGTTGGCATATCTGCTCTTGGTATAGCTGCAATGGCTTCTTTTAATTGCCATACGGTTACTACATCTGTGTCACTTTCCCCTGCCGCAACGTGGGTAATTTTACGTAAATTCCCTTCCGAGCCTACTGAAAATTCTCCTGCTGCTCCTTTCCCTTGTGGAACCGCTTTTGTTCTATCACCACCTAATGGGGCGTTATAGTTATCTTTCGCACCGCTAGAAGTAGTAGATCCTGCTCCAATAGCAACGCTGTTTGTATGTTTAACAGTCGCACCATCACCAATAGCAACGCCTTTATCTGCATTTTGAGCAACTTGTGCCGAGTTGCCTAAGGCAATCGCCGAAACTGCATTAACAGTAGCATTATGTCCAATAGCAATAGCATTTGTTTGAGTGGCTGTTGCTGATGTACCAATCGCAATTGAATCATTTCCTGATGCAAAGGCTTGGTGACCCTGTGCGTAAGAATTTGTGCCTAGGTTAGCAAAACCAGATTTTGCCAAATCATCTTGTGCTTTAGCCAAGGCTGCTTCAGCTGCACGTTTGTCATCTTCTAAACGCTGTTTTTCTGCCTCACGTTGTTGTTTTTCTTGCTCTGCATTTGCAATATTTTGAGCATTCTCTTGTTCTTCAGCAGTCAATTGGTTATTGGCAATATCTTGATTGATTTTAGCTAATGCTTTTTCAGCTTCATCTTTGGCTTTTTGGGCATTTTCGTAATTGGTGACTAATTTGTTAAGCTCCGTATTAAATCCTTTAACAATGCCACTTTCAGGATCATAAACTCTTAGCTCTTCATTTAGCCCCTTAAGGATTTTATCAGCTTCATCTTTACCAAATTCTAGGTACTCTCTGGCTTGGTCTTCATTGAGTTTTAGCTTAATACCTGCAAGGTAATTGCTCATATCTGTTGAGCCTTGGATTACCTCTTGTTTAATCTGTAGTAACTGACGGCTTTTTTCATCTACTACGGTTTGATCTCCGCCATTTTCTTTTTTACGCTCAGCGATAATATCTTCATATAATGATACAACACGCTCAATTTTATCGTAATAAGCCATAACTTTTTCCAGTTTCGGCTTATAGTCGTTTAGATCAATCGCTGATTTGTCAAAATTCCAGTCGATTGCCTCTTTATATTGTTTTAGATATGAATTGAATGTTTTAAACGAGCTGATATCTGAGCTATTTAAAAAGTCGTTGATTTCTGTACCTGTGCCAGCGATTTTATCTATCATAAAGAGAGTAGCATCAGCACCCATTGGTAAAATAGTATGGTTATCATCCTTGTGCTTAAATCCAAAACGCACACCTTTTAACAGTGAGTAGTTATCATAATGTGCTTGGTTATACTCATTGATAAAATCAGATGATAAATTTGATTTGTTGCCCTCTATTGAGTAGTACACATCAGTCAATTCAAAATTTAGCCTTTCACCAGTGGTGTCATCTTTTATCCAAGAGCCTTCCATGTCATCTGTGAAAATTGCTGTAAAGACACCCTGATCTTCAGATTTTTTTATCGATGCCCTTTGAAGTATGGCGGTATTTTTTATTTCAGCTGTCGGCTGTTGTCTGATTCGATCAAATGAATAAGCCGAAAAATTCTCTAAATTGATATAGTCAGGGAGTTGAATAGATTCGTGGTAACCATATTTTCCAAGCAATGCGTGCAAAGGAGAGTTATAAGAAGGACCATTATTCATCTCGACTTCGGTGGGTAGGTTGTAGTCAAAGTCAGGTAAATAATTAGTGTTATTATTTTGATTGTTATAATAACTATCAATCAATCTACTATTGTCGTGTTTAAAGAATGAAATTCGATCGCCAAGATCTTTTAACTCTTGTTGTAATCTTTCTCTACTACCTGAAATTTGCCCCTCTCTTCTTTTATAGTCTGCAATTAAGGTGGCGTACTCATCTACGGTAAAATTAGACAGATTGCTGAGTTTACCATCAACATTTTGTTTTAAATTGTTAGCAAGTTCTTGCTCAGCTTTGTTTGAAGACCATTCTAAATTGACTAACAGATCAAATATAGATATATATCTATCTCGCTCACCATTCTTACGTAATGGATCAAGCTGAGTATTTAATGTATTCACTTCGGTTGTTTTATCACCGATAAATGCTTCTTTTTCTGTTTTTTGATTATCTAAGTCTGCTAGCTTTCTTTCTTTTTCTTGAATATGTGGAATTAACGATTCATACCCCTTTAAGCGAGCATTTACAATATCAATTTCAGTATTTTTGCCAGCGATCTCAGTATTTTTTTGAGTAATCGCTTTTGTACTCTTATCAATCTCATTTAAAACTTGATCGTATTTTTGTTTTTCAGCTTTAAATGAATCACGATTTAAGTTTTTCCCTGTTGCAACCGCCTGAGAACCTGTCGCAATACCATTTGTTGAAGTGGCAATGCTATCTTGACCTATAGCAACACTATTTGTGCCTGTTGTAACACCTAGATGAGAAACTGTTTGTGCTTGGGTATAAGCAGAAAGAAAAAGAGAAGAAAAAAGAGAAAAACTTGCTGCAAGTTTAAAATGATGAGCTAAGCTATTGCTGTGCTGTGCTGTGCTGTGCTGTGCTGTGCTGTGCTGTGCTGTGCTGTGCTGTGCTGTCAATAAGAATCTTCATTTGATATTCCTTAAAAGTAAAAATGTATAAAAGGCAAAAATTAGGTATAAATTATATTATGAAGTATAAAGAACTACAATAAAGTTTTAATTCAGTTTATTGTTTTATATTCGAGCTGTTTGTGTCTAATAAAATACGGTTAGCTTTTTAGGGCTAACCGTATCAGACTGCTGGCAAACCTATAGATATCGTGCTAGAGATTTGATCTAATAGACATACCAAAAGGAGATTCCTATCTTAAAAGATTAACTCGCCTTAATGTAATTTAATTGCTCAGTAAATATTTCTGAATAATTAATTCTTGGTATATAGGACAAAGTAGTCAGTTTTATACATTCAGTTCATTTTACGACAAAACTATCAAACGTTAATTCATAGTTATCACCATCTCGGCTATATGAAATATAGCGTGGGAATTTTTCACCTACATATTTTTTTACCGTAATATATTTATCACCGGTTTTAAATTGATAGGTAATTTCTTCATAGGTATTCCCTTTTACTTTAACGGTTTTTTGCGATTTATTTAGTGCCACATTTTCTGATGGATATAACTTTTTACCATTCGTTGTTTGAAAACTATTCGGCAATTTATCGTGATAACTTAATTGGAAAGCTAACGTAAATAGATCAAATGTTGGCAAGGTTAAGGCTTCTTTTTTCAATGGTTCTTTTACCTTACCATACTGAATAGTGCTTGAATCTAATTCAGCCATCGCATAAGTTTTACCATTACGAGAATCTCGATAACTCAGCATCTTAAATTGTTGATTGCTCTCATAACCGCTCGCATTGAATACAATATTGTATAAAGGCACGTTTATTTTTGACTGAATTGAATAATTTTTGCCATCATTTTTGAAATGAACATAAGCGGGCATTAAGTAATTCGAGCTATATTTCAGATTAAAATTTTCTGCCAAAAGATTGGCACTTAACCCCAAGAAGCTGAACGCTAATACCACACACTTATTTAATAATTTCATTATTTTTCCTCTAAATTGGTGCTTTCAAACAAGCGTAAAATCGCATTGTTATCTCGCAACTGCTCAGCCTCTTCCACCTTCATCTTAGTTAAATGTGGCGAAAAATAGCTAATAAAATCATACATATAATTACGCAAGAACATTCCACGTTTAAATGCAATTTGTGTCATACTTGATTGGAATAGATGGCTTGCATCAATTGCAACTAAGTCTTTATCATATTGCGTATATGCCATTGATGCCATTATACCAATACCTAATCCTAAGCGAACATAAGTTTTGATCACATCAGCATCGGTTGCGGTAAATACAATATTTGGCAATATACCGACTTTATTAAAGGCGTGATCGAGATCGGAGCGACCTGTAAAGCCAAAAGTATAGGTTATTAGATCATATTTACCGAGTTCTTCGACCGTTAATTTCTGATTTTGTTTCGCTAATTGTGCTAAAGGGTGATCTGGTTTGACAATTACTGAACGATTCCACAAATAGCAAGGTAGCAATATTGCATTTTCAAAGAGATATTGTGCTTCGGTAGTAATAGCAAGATCCACCTCTCCTGCCATTAACGCATCATAAATTTGGTTTGGTGAACCTTGATGTAGATGTAAGCTAACTTCGGGATATTTCGCTTTAAATTTCTCAATCACATCAGGCAACATATAACGAGCTTGAGTATTGGTTGTGGCAATACGCAAAACGCCACGATTCGGGCGAGTTTGTTCTTCCGCTACTGATTTAATACTTTGAGCTTTTACTAATAACTCACGAGAGATTGCTACAATTTTTTCACCTGCAGGTGTTAGTCCTTTAATATGCTTGCCATTTCGCTCAAAAATGTTGATCCCAAGCTCACTTTCAAGTAGGCGTACTTGCTTACTAATCCCAGGTTGAGAAGTATAAAGTACTTCTGCTGCCTCAGTAATATTGAGATTTTGGTTTACAATTTCGACAATATAACGTAGTTGTTGTAGTTTCATAATAAGCTCACTTCTGTAAAAATTTCATTAAATTTAACCGCTTACAATCTTCACTAAGTCAAGAATAGAAGCAATTTCATAGGTTGGTTGAATCGTTGTTTGATTCGGTTGTTGTGTTGGATTAAACCAACAAGTATCAATTCCTACATTAATTCCACCTTGTACATCGGAAGATAGTGTATCGCCAACCATTAGAATAGCGTGTTTATCGACATTTCCCATTTGTGCAAAAGCAGATTCAAAAATTTGGGGTGCAGGTTTCGCAGCCCCAACAGTTTCAGATACCACGACTAAATCAAAATATTTATTCAATGCCGTATTCTCTAAGCGTTTCTGTTGTAAAGAGTGAAAGCCATTGGTAATGATCGCCATTTTTACTTTACCAAATAAGCTATCTAGCATTTCCTTTACACCTTCTAAAGGTAGGCTTACCAATGCCATTTCTGCCATTAGTTCTTGGTTTAATGCTAATGGCTCTTGCCCTGTTTGTTTTGCAATTTTCTCAAAGCGGATCCGCTGTAAATCTTGTGCGGTAATCTCTTTATTTTGATAAGCAACCCAAAGTGGTTTATTAACCGTTTGAAATTGCTCATAATCTTGTTCATTAAATGGCTCGCCATAGCGTTCCATCATCACTTTTAACCCCAGAAATGAATTGAACGAAAACAGCGTTTCATCCGCATCAAATAAAATCCATTGGTATTTCATATTTTCCACCTTATAAGCATCGTATTAAGATCGATTCTTCAAGTGCTATCCATAAATATGTGCTTATTTTAAATAGCTTTTGTTACTTTTAGTTATAAAAAGTAAATAAATATTTAGAACGAATCGGAATGTTATAAAACAAAATGAGATAATAAAGGAATATCAAAGATAAGTTAAGTTTACTGCTAGTAACTAGGGGGGAGTCTTGATAATAAACAAGCGGTTTGATTATCAAAGATTGTTGCAAAAAAATCTAAAAATCAGACCGCTTATTAGTTAGTGTTGGAGTACTGCTTGATGTGCAAGTTCACGAGCGAGTTTATCTATATGCAATACATCTGCAATTTGTTGAATTTTAATGGGGGTAATATTTTCCACAACACTACGATTAACATCAATAATATCAGTAAAACGAATCTGCTCATTTAAAAAGGCTTCAACCGCAATTTCATTTGCTGCATTCATTGCAGTGGTTGCATATTGCCCCTCAGCAAAAGCATCAATGGCTAATTTTAAATTAGGATAACGTTGGAAATCAGGCTCAATAAACGTTAGTTCTTTAATTTTAAAGAAATCTAAAGGTTCTACTCCAGCATAAATACGATTTGGGTATGCCATTGTGTGTGCAATCGGCGTTCTCATATCAGGATTACCCATTTGAGCAATTACACTACCATCGACATAGCGAACCATTGAATGAATAATAGATTGTGGGTGGATAATAATTTCCATCTCATCTGCTGTGGCATTAAATAACCAACGTGCTTCAATATACTCCAATCCTTTATTCATCATTGTGGCGGAATCAACGGAGATTTTTCTCCCCATAGACCAATTGGGGTGAGCAACCGCTTGAGCAGGAGTAATAGTCGGAAATTCTGTTAAAGACTTCGTACGGAATGGACCTCCAGAACCAGTTAAAATAATCTTGCTAATCCCTAATTCTGCTAATGGGCAAAACCCAATTTGTTGCTGTGCTTCTGGCGGTAGAGATTGAAAAATCGCATTATGCTCGCTATCCACTGGCAATAATTTAGCCCCTGATTTTTTTGCTTCATCAATAAATATTTGCCCACAGGTTACTAACGATTCTTTGTTTGCGAGAAGAACTTGTTTCCCAGCTTGTACCGCAGATAGGGTTGGTAATAAACCTGCTGCTCCAACGATAGCCGCCATTACCATATCTACATCAATATGAGCAGCTAATTCACAAATGGCTTTTTGTCCTGCCAAGACTTCTGTTTTACAATTTCTTCTTTGTTTTAAATTATCTGCTAGTTGCTTTGCTGCATTTTCATCATCAAGAGCGGCAAAGCGTGGCTGATATTTCTCACATTGCTCTGTCATTAAGGTAACGTTACGTCCACCAACTAAAGCAAATACTTGATATTGTTCAGGGTTATGATCCACGACTGATAAAGTACTTAAACCAATCGATCCCGTAGAACCTAAAATTACGAGTTGTTTCATTTTTATCCTATTTCTATTTTATTTCGTAGATACAATGTAAGTTTCAGACATAAAAAATCCTTATCCATAATTTGATAAGGATCTTGAACCAAGTTAATAGTTAAGATTTCTATAGCTGCTATATACTATCAATAGTATAGGCTTCAAAGCACTTTTTACACTTTTGTGTCTTTTAAGATAATTAATAGCGCTTCTTAATAGAGTTTAGAGCTACTAAGCCTTTATCACAGCTCTTTTGTTGTGTGGGAATATCTAATTTAACAATTTTTTGCTTAGAGGATAGTAGTTTTTCCTTTAATTTCTTTACTTGATAAGTATGAGTACCAGGTTGCTTTTCTGCTTCTGCGATAAGTTTATCCCCTTCATTAAATAATTTTTGGCATTGTTGGGCTAGTTGGTTACTAGATGCTACTTTTGCCATTGATAAAGAAGATGTTTTTACTTCAGAAGCTAAGGCTATTCCAGTAAACAGAACTGTACTTAGTAAAATTAAGATCTTTTTCATACAAAATACCTAAAAATAATGATTTGCGAATCCTATCAAAGAAAAATGTTTTAGTCACATATTTATTCTTCTTTATTGTAAAAATTTTTGCCATATTCAATGGTTTTTAAAGAATAATTCGTAGATTGATTTATATCAATAAAGATTAAATAAACGTTAATAAAAGTTAAATTTTAAGCTAAAAATGTGAACTATGTAATGGTTTTGCTATTTTTAATTCCAATATTTACGAGTAAAATGTAATATCGACAATCTAGATAAAAATTAAGTTGTAAGCTATTTTTATTCAGGTCAATTTTTATGGGTGATTACTTGTATTTTGTAGTCAATAATTCAGATTCATATAGACAAAGAGGTTTGAGATGTTAGACGTTGTTGAACTCTCACGATTGCAGTTTGCTTTAACTGCTCTCTATCACTTCTTATTTGTACCTTTAACGTTGGGGCTTTCTTTCGTACTTGTTGTGATGGAAACACTTTATGTTACTACGGGTAAAGAAGTGTATAAAGATATGACAAAATTCTGGGGTAAATTATTTGGTATTAACTTCGCCCTAGGTGTAACAACTGGTATCACAATGGAATTCCAATTTGGTACTAACTGGTCATATTATTCTCACTATGTAGGTGATATTTTTGGTGCTCCATTAGCTATTGAGGGCTTAATGGCGTTCTTCTTAGAATCTACATTTATTGGTCTTTTCTTTTTTGGTTGGGATCGTTTATCTAAAGGTAAACATTTAATTGCGACTTATGCGGTTGCATTTGGTTCTAACTTCTCTGCATTGTGGATTTTAGTTGCAAACGGCTGGATGCAAAACCCAGTAGGTTCAGAGTTTAACTTTGAAACAATGCGTATGGAAATGGTAAGTTTCTCTGAGTTATTACTTAACCCAGTAACTCAATCTAAGTTCTTACATACTGTTTCAGCTGGTTATGTGTGCGGTGCAATTTTTGTATTAGGTATCAGTGCTTACTATATCTTAAAAGGTCGTGATTTAGGATTTGCTCGTCGCTCATTTTCTGTGGGTGCTAGTTTTGGTTTGATTGCTATCATTTCTGTATTAGTAATGGGTGATGAATCTGGTTATGAAATTGGTAAAGCACAGCCAGTAAAATTAGCTGCGATGGAAGGGGAGTTTGAAACCCACCCTGCACCAGCACCTTGGAATGTTGTGGTATTACCTAATACAGCAGAGATGAAAAATGAATTTGCAATTTCTATCCCTTATGCTGCAGGTATTATCGCTACTCGTTCTTTAGACACTGAAATTACAGGTTTAAAAGATTTAAAAGCACGTAATGAACAGCGTGTCCGTAATGGTATTGTTGCTTATGCGTTATTAGAAAAATTACGTTCAGGTAACTATACAGCGGAAGAAAAAGAAGCGTTTAAAGCGGTTCAACCTGATTTAGGCTTTGGTTTACTACTTAAACCTTATACAGATAAAGTCGTTGATGCAACTGAGGAGCAAATCAAGCAAGCTGCAACAGATACTATTCCTAATGTTGGTCCAACATTCTGGTCATTCCGTATTATGATGGCTGCAGGTGGTTTAATGTTGCTTCTTATTATCGCGGCGTTTGTACAAAACGTTCGTGGTACAGTGGGTACAAAACCGATCTTACTTAAAGCACTATTATGGGGATTACCATTACCGTGGATCGCAATCGAAAGTGGTTGGTTCTTAGCGGAATACGGTCGTCAGCCTTGGGCAATTTATGAAGTATTACCAACAGGTGTAGCGAATTCAGCATTAACTACAACAGATTTATGGATCTCGATTGGTTTAATCTGTGGTTTATACTCACTATTCCTTGTAGTAGAGATGTATTTAATGTTCAAATATGGTCGTTTAGGGCCAAGTGCATTAAAAACAGGTCGTTATTATTTCGAGCAATCTACTAACAAGTAGGAGATTAAGATATGTTAGATTATGAAGTTCTACGATTTATTTGGTGGATTTTAATCGGTGTTCTATTGATCGGTTTTGCGATTACTGATGGCTTCGATATGGGGGTTTTAACCCTGTTACCTGTTGCTGGGAAAAGTAATGTAGAACGCCGAGTAATGATCAATTCAATTGCTCCACACTGGGATGGCAACCAAGTTTGGTTATTAACAGCTGGTGGTGCAATCTTTGCTGCGTGGCCAACTGTTTATGCAACATCGTTCTCAGGGTTCTATTTAGCAATGATCCTTGTATTAGCTGCATTATTTTTCAGACCAGTAGGTTTTGAATATCGTGCAAAAATTGATGATGCTAAATGGCGTAATGCTTGGGACTGGGGATTATTTGTTGGTGGTTTTGTTCCATCACTGATCTTCGGTGTTGCATTTGGTAACTTATTACAAGGTGTTCCATTTGAATTTAACGAGTTAAATCAAGTGAAATATACGGGTTCATTCTTTGGTTTATTAAATCCATTTGCGTTGTTATGTGGTGTGGTAAGTTTAATGATGCTGACTACGCAAGGTGCAACTTGGTTACAAATGAAAACCACAGGCGAATTACGCAACCGAGTAAGAACAATTGCTCAAGTAACAGCATTAGCAACTTTAGGTGCATTCATCCTTGCAGGAGTATGGGTTTACTTCAAAGATGGCTTTGTGGTAACAAGTGCTTTAGATCACTCTGCTCAATCTGTATTTACAACTAAATCAGTTGCAGTAGAAGCGGGTGCTTGGTTCAGAAATTATGCAGAAATGCCAGTGCTTTGGGTAATTCCTGCGTTAGGTGTAGTAGGTGCATTACTAACAGTTGTTGCTTCTAAAGCAAATAATTCAGGTTTAGCATTCTTTGCATCATCAATTATGCTAGCAGGAATTATTTTAACAGCGGGTGTTTCAATGTTCCCATTTGTTATGCCATCAATTTCTCACCCAGAAATGAGCTTAACAATGTGGGATGCAACAGCGAGCCATAATACATTAAATATTATGTTCATCGTTGCCTGTATTTTTGTTCCGATTGTTTTATCTTACACAATTTGGAGCTACATTAAAATGTACGGACGTCTTGATGTTAAATTCATTGAGAAAAATAGTGCAAGTTTATACTAAGGAGAACCAAATATGTTTTATGTAACTTGGGTATTAGGTGTTTTACTTGCTATTCTATTTGCAACAGTGGTTACAATTAGCATTGAAAAGACAGGTAAATTTGACGAATAATGATTGATTTATTCTATAACATTACAAGAAAGGGCTGGCTAAAAGCCCTTTCTTTTATCTTAGCAACAGCAATGTTTGCATCAATTTTATTAAATGCAAATACGTTTGCGATGTATTTTGGTGGGCGTATCCCTTATTTAGCTATTCTTGTCTTTTATGGAATGACTATCTTGTGGATTCACGGAATTGGATTTGAAATCAAATCTAGTTTTTTTAAAGCCATTTTCTTACCTATTGTGGGTTATTTGATTGTTTTACCATCACTTCTTTACATTGCTTTAAACTAAAAAGGCTATTTCACTCAATCTCTAACATTTTTACTCATCGAAAGTGGAAAGAGCTTGCACAACAAATTTTCTCTCTCTAAAATAGGTAAAAAATTACGCCTAGTTTTTGGGCGTTTTTCATTTGCACAATAGGATTGCTCAATGAATTTTCCTATTCGAATATATTATGAAAATACTGATGCTGGTGGTGTTGTTTATCACGCTCAGTATTTAAATTTTTTTGAACGAGCTAGAACTGAATTTTTACGCTCTTTATCTTTTTCACAAGAAAGTTTATTAAGAGATAAAATTGCTTTTGTAGTTAAAAAAATTGAAATTGATTATAAGATGCCTGCTCGTTTAGATGATTTACTTAATGTTGAAACAACAATTATTGACATCAAAAAGGCGTCAATTTTATTTCAACAAAAACTGCTGAAAGACAACCTTTGTTTAAGTGAAGCAAAAGTATTAGTTGCTTGCGTTGACTTAAATAGAATGAAACCTATCGCAGTTCCTCAGGAAATTTATCAAGCAATGCAACAAGCGGTTTGATAAGTTAAAAGTTTTACAAATTCGGAGTTTGATTAAATGGCAACTGAATTTAATTTAGTTTCATTATTTTTAGAAGCAAGTATTGTGGTAAAAGTAGTAATGTTTATCCTAATTGCTTTTTCTATTTTATCTTGGGCTGTGATTATTCAGCGTAGTAAAGTACTTGCGAGAGCAAAAAAAGATTCTTTAGCATTTGAAGATCGTTTTTGGTCTGGTGAAGATCTACATCGTTTACACGAAGGATTAGAGCATCGCCGTGATGGTTTAAGCGGTGCAGAACAAATTTTTTATGTTGGTTTTAAAGAATTTAACCGTTTACAACAAGCTAATCCTGATGCTCCTGAATCAACCATTCAAGGTTCAAGCCGAGCAATGAACCTTGCACTAAATCGTGAGTTAGAAGAAGTTGAAAATTATATTCCGTTTTTAGGTACAGTCGGCTCAATTAGCCCATATATCGGTTTATTTGGTACTGTTTGGGGTATTATGCACTCATTTATGGGATTAAGTGCAGTGAAACAAGCTACATTACAATCAGTTGCTCCGGGTATTGCAGAAGCGTTAATTGCTACGGCAATTGGTTTATTTGCAGCAATCCCTGCGGTAATGGCGTATAACAGATTGAGCTTACAAGTTTCAAAACTTGAGCAGAATTATGTGAATTTCATTGATGAATTTACAACTATCTTACACCGTCAAGCATTTGCCAAGAAATAATTTGCAAGTTTTAGTATAAAACTGACCGCTTAGAGTGTTCGGAAAGTATTTTTATATAAAGAATTAAAGAGGATATATGTCTTATCGTCGTGGTAAACGTAATGGCATTAAATCGGAAATTAACATTGTTCCCTTTCTAGATGTATTATTAGTGTTGTTGCTTATTTTTATGGCAACAGCACCAATTATTAGTCAGAGTGTGGAAGTTGATTTACCAGAAGATCGTCATAGCCAATCAGTATCTAATGAAGATAAAACCCCAGTGATCTTAGAAATTGCGGGTGTGGCACTATATAAGTTAAAAATTGAAGGGAACTATATTCAGGCTAACGGGCAGGAAAATCTGACTGAGCAAGATGTTGTTGCTTACGCAGGAGAGGCTTTCCAAAAAGATAACAACACGTTATTTTTGGTAGCAGGAGGAAAAGAAGTTCCTTATGAAGAAGTAATGAAAGGCATTTCATTATTGAAAGATGCAGGCATTAAATCCGTAGGATTAATGACCGAAGGTAAATAATCAGCAAGGATAATGTGTGAAATCTAGAAATGATAGACTAGAGTTAGCCGTAATTGTTTCAATCTTATTACATCTTGTATTGATAGGATTGTTATTGTTAGGCTCATTATTTACCAAAATGATTGAACCTGCTGCAGGCGGTAGTGGGGGAGATTCTGAGTCTTTTGAGGCTGTGATGGTAGATACTGGGCAGGTTGCGGCAGAATATGGGCGAATAAAGGAAAGTAAACAAGGCAATCGCCCTAAAGTAGAGCCAAAAGAAGAACCGAAGGAAGAAATTGAAGAGACTGTTGAGGATACACAACCAACGCCAGAGGAAGTTGCAGAAGAAAAAAGAAAAGAACAAGCCATAACTCTACAAAAGAAACAAGAAGAAATCAAAAAACAACAAGAGCAATATCGCCAGCAAGAGCTAGCCAAACAAGAACAGCAAAGAAAATTTCAGGAAGAAGAGGCTACTCGTAAAAAAGCTGCTGAAGCTGCTAGACTAAAAGCCGAAGCAGAAGCTAAAAAACTGGAAGCGGTAGCTAAGCAAGCTGAAGAAGATAGAAAAGCTAAAGAAGCTGAAAAGCAGAAAGTATTAGAAGAGCAGAAGAAAGCAGAGGCTAAAGCTAAGGCAGAAAAAGAAGCAAAAGAAAAAGCTGAGAGAGAGGCTAAAGCTAAGGCAGAAAAAGAAGCGAAAGAAAAAGCAGAAAAAGAAGCTAAAGCTAAGGCAGAAAAAGAAGCGAAAGAAAAAGCCGAGAAAGAAGCTAAAGCTAAGGCAGAAAAAGAAGCAAAAGCTAAAGCAGAAAAAGAGGCTAAAGCGAAAGCCGAAGCTGCTGAAAAAGCTAAAAATAATAAAGCCCTAGATGATTTCTTAAATAGTGGTGATATTAGTGGTGGCACAAGTAAAGGTGGAAATAAAAATAATTCTGGAAGCCAAGGTAGTGGTGGAACGAGTGGTTTAGGTCAAGGTGCAAATGTTGATGGTAGTGCCTATGGGCAAAGAATTAAGAGATTGATTGAATCACGTTATCGCGTTGATCCAAGTTTTGCTGGAAAACAGTGTGATGTGAAAATTTTCTTAGAGCGAGATGGTACTATCAGAAATTATCAGGTTGTAGGTGGAGATAAAGCAGTATGTGATGCAGCTGTAAGTGCTATTGTTGCAACAAGAAAAGTACCTCCAGCTCCATCTGATCAAGTTTATCAGCAATATAAATCACCAACGCTTGATTTTAGTTTAAAAGTTAAATAACAATCTAACCGAGAGGTTCAAAATGAAATTAGTTTCTCGTTTTACGAGTACCATAATGGCAATGGGTTTATTAGTATCAGGTCTATTAAGAGCAGAATCTGATGTCAGAATTTCTATTGACCAAGGTGTAAGTACGGCACAACCGATCATTGTGGTACCATTTAAAGCAAATGGTGCTGTGCCAGCCGATGTCGCTCAAATTATTTCTGACGATTTACGTAACAGTGGTAAATTTTCGCCAATTCCAAGAGAAAGACTACCATCTCAGCCAAGTTCCGCAGCTGAAATTGTGCCTGATCAATGGTCAGTTTTAGGTGCTGATAATGTTGTCGTTGGTCAGGTATCTGCATCTGGTGGTGGTTATAATGTCGCTTATCAATTAATTGATGTATTAGGTACTTCAGGAGCAGCAGGAAATGTCATTGCACAAGGTTCGTTTAACGTACCTGCAGCACAGATTCGTTTAGGAGCTCATACTGTAAGTGATCAAGTGTTTGAAAAATTAACTCAAATTCGTGGTGCATTTAGAACAAAAATTGCTTATGTTGTTCAACGTGGAGTGTCTTCCTATGAGTTACGTGTTTCAGATTATGATGGCTTTAATGCCTTTACAGTAGTTAGTAGCAAAGAACCATTGATGTCGCCAGAATGGTCGCCAGAAGGTTCAAAATTAGCTTATGTAACCTTTGAAAATAAAAAATCACAAGTTGTTGTTCACGATTTACGTTCTGGTGGGCGTAAAGTGGTCGGATCATTAAAAGGTCATAATGGTGCACCATCTTTTTCTCCAGACGGCTCAAGAATTGCTTTTGCATCTAACCAAGATGGGCAACTTAATATTTATGTAACAAGTGTGAACGGTGGTTCACCAAGACAATTAACAAGTGGTGCGGGTAATAATACAGAGCCTAGCTGGTCTCCTGATGGTGGCTCAATTTTATTTACTTCTGATAGAAGTGGTTCACCACAAGTTTATCAAATGAGTGCATCTGGTGGCGGTGCTGGCTTGATTGGCGGTAGCGGTAGTGGTAAAATTTCAGCAGATGGCAAGAATTTAATCATGGTTTCTGGTGATAAAATTGTAAAACGAGATTTAACTTCAGGTAGCACGGAAGTATTAAGTTCTACGTTTTTAGATGAAAGTCCAAGTATTTCACCAAATGGAACAATGGTTATTTATAGCTCTACCAAAGGTGTGAGCAAAGTGCTACAATTGGTGTCCGCAGATGGCCGTTTTAAAGCTAACTTGCCGGGAGCAGGTGGACAATATAAATTCCCTGCTTGGTCACCGTATTTGACAAAACAATAATTCTTTCGGAGAAAAAAATGAAAAAACTAGCTAAAGTATTAATGATTGCGGCACCAGCTTTCGTTTTAGCGGCTTGTAGCAGCTCAAATGATAATGCAAGTGCAAATGCGAATGTGAATGGCCAAACTTTTGGTGGCTATTCAGCTCAAGATTTACAAACTCGTTATAACACTGTGTATTTCGGTTTTGACCGTTATACTGTTGAAGGCGAGAACCAACAATTATTAGATGCTCACGCAGCATACTTAACAGCTTCACAAGGTAAAGTAACTGTTGCTGGTCACGCTGATGAACGTGGTACACCAGAGTACAACATCGCATTAGGTCAACGTCGTGCAGATGCAGTACAAAACTACTTAGCATCTAAAGGTGCTTCTAATGTAGCAACAGTTTCTTACGGTGAAGAGAAACCAGCTGTATTAGGTCACTCTGAAGCTGACTATCAGAAAAACCGTCGTGCAGTGTTAGAGTACTAATTTTTACTTTAATTGTTAGCACTAAAGCCCCGATTTTTCGGGGCTTTATTTTTTTATTTAAGTATTTTTTAAGTTTTTTCCGTTAAAATAGCCAGCACTATTACTTATAGTTGGGAGATAAAATGCAATTTGTAGGAAAAATATTAGGTTTTATTTTAGGGTATAAATTTTTCGGTGGATTCTTTGGTGGGCTATTAGGGCTTATTATTGGACATTGGGGAGATAAAAAACTCTATGAGTTAGGCTCTGTTTCATCAAGTATTTTTGGGAAAGGGCTGACACGTCAATCTTTATTTATGCAAACTACTTTTGCTGTTTTAGGACATATCTCTAAGGCAAAAGGAAGAGTAACAGAAGATGATATTCAGTTAGCTCGTAACTTAATGACATCTATGAAATTAGATGCAAGCCAGCAACAATTAGCTCAGAATGCCTTTACATTAGGTAAAGATGCTGAGTTTCCTTTACGTAAGGTAATTCAAGAATTTAGAGAGGCTTGCGGGCAACGTAATGATTTATTACGTTTTTTTGTTGAAGTGCAGATGCAAGCTGCCTTACAAGATGGATCTTTAGATCAAAAAGAGCAACAAATCTTATTTACTATCGCTGAGACTTTGGGAATATCTCGTTTCCAATTTGAGCAAATGCTTGCAATGGTCGCTGCAGCACAACAATTCCGTTCAGGCTATTATGAACAACGAACTTACCAGCAGGGAAATTCTCAACAAGGCAATTATCAGCAGTATGGACGTTATCAGCAATCACAGGGTCGCAGTGGTCCAACTTTAGACGATGCTTATAAAGTATTAGGCGTAACCGCATCAGACGAACAGAATACCGTTAAACGAGCCTATCGCAAATTGATGAATGAGCATCACCCTGATAAGTTGGTTGCAAAAGGTCTGCCACCAGAGATGATGGAAGTTGCAAAAGAAAAAGCACAACAAATTCAAGCAGCTTATGATCTTATTTGTAAAACAAAAGGGTGGAAATAATGCAAACTCGTTCTCACATTGTCCCTTTATTTCTTGCAATTGTTATTATTGCACTTTCTATTTGGTCGGGGTTAAATCCTACGGATAGAGCTGTATGGTATGCGGAAGTTATGCCTATTTTTATTATATTTGGATTATTGATTGTAACTTATCCGCTATTTCAGTTTAGTGGGCTTGCTTATTTCTTAATGTCTTTATGGATGATAATGCACTTGATTGGTGCAAAATATACTTTTGCGAATGTACCATTTGAGTGGGCTAATCAATATCTTTCCCCTTTTTTAGGTGAAGAACGCAATCATTTTGACCGAGTCGCACACTATATTATCGGTTTTTATAGTTTCCCAATGGCAGAATGGCTACTGCGTAAACGTAAATGTGGATTAGGTGTTGCCTTTTTCTTTTCGCTATTTTTTATTATGTCAGTGGCTGCGACCTATGAAATTATTGAATGGCAATATGCAGTGATTGAAGGAGGCAATGCAGGTATTGAATTTTTGGGTTCGCAAGGAGATATTTGGGACGCTCAAAAAGATATGCTAGCTGATACTTTAGGAGCATTGACCGCTTTATTGATTTACTTAGTTACTCGTCCAGATTTACGACTACGTACTTCCTACTAAGCGGTAAGATTTTGTGGAAAATTTACAAATAGTGCCAAGAGTGATTTTGGCTCCAATGCAAGGGGTGTTAGATCCTTTTGTTCGCCAATTATTAACGGCGGTAAATGATTATGATCTCTGCATTTCTGAATTTGTTCGTGTTGTAGAACAAAAATTGCCGAAAAAGGCCTTTTATCGTCTATGTCCAGAGCTACATAATAATGGTTTTACACCATCTGGTACGCCTGTTCGGGTACAGATTTTAGGGCAGCACCCACAATGGTTAGCTGAAAATGCAGAATTAGCAGTAGAATTAGGATCGCACGGAGTGGATCTGAATTGTGGTTGTCCATCAAAAACAGTGAATGGCAGTAATGGTGGAGCATCATTACTCAAGCAGCCCGAATTGATCTACCAAGCCACAAAAGCAATGCGAGAGGCTGTACCAGCAGATCAGCCTGTATCAGTCAAAGTCCGATTAGGTTGGGATAATAGCAACGCTTGTTTTGAAATCGCCGATGCGGTGCAACAAGGTGGTGCAACAGAAATTACGGTACACGGTCGAACTAAAATAGACGGATATCGTGCAGAGCGTATAAATTGGCAAGCTATTGGGGATATTGCTAAACGGCTTACTATTCCTGTGATTGCAAATGGAGAAATTTGGGATTTTGGATCTGCAAAAAAATGTCAAGAAGTGACCGCTTGTCGGTCAATAATGATTGGGCGTGGTGCATTGAATGTGCCAAATCTAAGTCGAGTAATCAAATTTAATCAGGTTAAAATGACGTGGGATAACGTATTAGAGTTACTTTTCCAATATGTCAATATGGAAAATAAGCAAGATACGGGGTTCTATCACGTTGCTCGGATTAAACAATGGCTACGTTATCTTGATAAAGAGTACCCAGAAGCAGAGCAATTATTTGATATTCTTAAAACAGAACACGGCTATGATGGCTTAAAACAACATATTATTCAGGCAGTAAAGCAGAATGGAAAAACGTATTTTTAATGAAGAAGAGCCAAAAGTTGCTCAACATCAACCCAAGCAAGAATTTTCTCACACAGACGATATTCGACTTGATCTTCCTGAAAATACTGAACCCGAATTAGTATTTGAAGAAACGCTGAAACCTTCACGTTTTTGGATTCGTCTATTTTTGGGTGCTTTGTTTCTTTTAGGTATTGCGGTTATTGCACAGTCGGTTCAATGGTTGATTGATTCGTGGCAACAAAATCAATGGATCTATTTGGCTTTTGCTATGGCATTTTTTGCAATGAGTTTGGCTGGTATTGGTGCTATTATTGGTGAATGGCGTAAGTTATTATGGCTACGCAGACATCATTATCAACAACAACTTAGCCGACAATTACTTGACGATAATTCTGCAACAAGCGGTGAGAAAGCCACAAACTTTTGTAAATTGGCGATAGCTCGTTTAGCTCGAACACCAATGATTGATCAAGCACAACAACGTTGGCAATCACAGCTTGATGAAGCCTACAATAGCAAAGAAGTCTTTTATCTTTTCAGCCAAACGGTATTAAGTCCAATTGATAATCAGGTAAAAAAATTGATTAGCAAAAGTGCGGCTGAGAATGCTCTTATTGTTGCAATTAGCCCACTAGCGATTGCAGATGTGCTAATGGTTGCTTGGCGAAATATTGCCCTTGTTAATAAAATTACTAAAGTTTACGGAATGGAATTAGGCTATATCAGTCGTTTAAAACTATTTAAGATGGTATTAACTAATATGGTATTTGCTGGAGCAACGGAAATAGCTACTGATTTGGGTAGTGAGTTTTTTTCACAAAATCTCACTGCCAAACTGTCAATGAGAGTGGCTCAAGGAATCGGGGTAGGCTTATTAACGGCTCGCTTGGGCATAAAAGCAATGGAGTTCTGTCGCCCAATTGTTTTTCAAAAAGGGGAACGACCAACACTTTCTGTTGTCAGACAAGAGCTATTAGGTGTCTTGAAAACGACTTTATTTAGCAAATCAGAGCAAAAAGAAAGAGAAGTGAACTAGTAAGGTTTCACTTACTCATAAACAAAGGTCAATAGACCCTAGTACATAAACTTTAACATTAAATCATTAGAGGTTTACATTTATGAAAAAATGGATTGTGATTATCGTCCTTGCGGTTGTGGCATTATTTGGCGGAATGACATTAAGTAGTAGCTACAACAGCTTGGTAAAAGCAGAAGAAGATATAAATTCCGTATGGGCAAACGTGGAATCGGCTTATCAACGCCGAGCAGATTTAATCCCAAATTTAGTGAATACAGTTAAAGGGCAGGCAAACTTCGAGAAGGAAACGCTCACTAATGTAATTGAAGCCCGTGCAAAAGCAACTCAAACAAAAATTGATCCAACAAATGCGACTGAAGAGCAGATGGCTCAATTCCAACAAGCTCAACAAGGTTTAAATTCAGCACTTTCTCGTTTGTTGGTTAGTGTAGAAAAATACCCAGAATTAAAAGCTCACGAAGGCTTCTTAAATCTTCAGGCTCAAATTGAAGGTACTGAAAATCGTATCAATGTAGAGCGTAATAATTTTAATGCAGCAGTGAAAGAATATAACAAGCAGGTTCGCCAATTACCGACTAAATTAGCGGCTTTATTATTTGGTTTTAGTCCAAAGCCACAATTTAAGGCGGAAGTAGGCTCGGAAAAAGCCCCTGTTGTAAACTTTAACTAATCACTTAAGGGCGTTGATCATCAGATTACGCCCTTTAATCTTTAAGGTTATTTTACAAAAAATGTAAAAATCTAACCGCTTATTAAATAGAAATAGGAAAAGTATGGGATTATTTTCACTTTTTGAACGTAGATTGCCTCTTGATACTAAACAGATCGAAGAGGCAATTTCACATTTAGAGAAAACAACATCGGCTGAATTACGAGTTGTGGTAGAGCGTAAGGCTAAACATAAAAATGCACTTGAAAGAGCAGAACAACTTTTTAATGAATTAGAAATGCATAACACAGCAGAAAGAAATGGCGTATTGCTTTATCTCTCTTTTAAGCCACATTTAATTGCGGTAATTGGTGATGAAGGTATTCATCAAAAAGTTGGAAACTCATTTTGGCAAGGTGTGTATGATTCAATGAAAGCAGATTGTCAAAAAGGGCAATTTACACAAGCTATTTGCGAAGGTATTAAGCAGGTTGAGAACCAGCTTGCACGTCATTTTCCTATTCAGGCGAATGATGTGAATGAATTATCGAATGAGGTGATTATTAAATGAGAAAAAATATAGCTCGCTATGCCATATTATGTGCCACGCTATTTTTTACGTTATTTAGTTTTGCGAATTATCCCGTAGTACCTAAGCCATTTCGCTATGTTTCTGATTATACTCAAACATTGACACAACAAGATCGCCAAACGTTAGAGAATGCTTTAATTGATTATTCATCAAAAACAAGTTCTCAAATTGCCGTTGTGATTGTACCTAGTACAAATGGCGAGGCAGTATCGAGTTATTCACATAACTTATTTAATCAATGGGGAATTGGCAGACAGAAAGAAAACAATGGTGTATTGTTGCTGATTGCGAAAGACGACCGAAAACTCTTTATTGCAACGGGGCGTGGGTTAGAAGCAGCATTGCCTGATGCTATTGCATCTTCAATTATTCGTAATGATATTACCCCTTATTTCAAGCAGAATTTATATGCTCAAGGTATTGCTAAAGGGCTATCTTCAATCATTGCTGCAACGCAAGGAGAATATGCCCCTGCTGTGGAAGAAGAAACCCAAAACTTATTTGGGTTAGATGATGAACAGATATTTTTTATCATTGCTATTGCTATTTTCATCTTATTCCAATTTATTGGTCGAGGCGGAAATAGATACATAAGCCCAAGTACCGCAGATAGAATTATTCGTACAGCGAGATCTTCAGGTGGATTTGGTAGCGGGCGAGGTGGTTTTGGCGGAGGCTTCGGTGGCGGTAGCGGAGGCGGATTCGGCGGTGGAAGCTCAGGCGGTGGAGGTGCTGGAGGAAGTTGGTAGCAAATAAGCGGTCTAATTCACTTCTTTTTTTGCAAATAGACCGCTTTAGATATTATTTTGTACCAAATATTTTATCGCCTGCATCACCTAAGCCAGGGATAATATAACCATTTTCATTCAGGTGGCTGTCAATTGAGGCAGTATAAAGCTCAATATCAGGGTGTGTTTCTTCTAATGCTTTAATCCCTTCAGGAGCTGCAACTAGCACTAATACTTTAATATGCTTACAACCAGCTTTTTTGAGTAGATCAATAGTTGCAATCATTGATCCCCCCGTAGCAAGCATAGGATCAACAATGATGGCTAAACGTTCCCCTACATCATTAGTTAATTTAGTGAAATAAGGAACAGGTTCTAATGTTTCTTCATTACGATAGATACCTACTACGCTAATTCTTGCACTTGGGATATGCTCTAATACACCGTCCATCATTCCAAGACCAGCTCTTAGGATTGGGACAACAGTAACTTTCTTACCCTTGATACGATCAATCTCAACAGGCCCATTCCAACCTTCAATTGTTACTTTTTCCGTTTCTAAGTCTGTCGTTGCCTCATAAGTAAGTAAGCTACCAACTTCTGTTGCCAATTGACGGAAATCTTTTGTATTCACATCAGCTGCACGCATTAAGCCAATTTTATGTTTAATAAGCGGGTGTTTAACTTCAATAACTTTCATTTTTTATCCTCATTATTATTTTGAAGTGGTACTATTTTAGCAGAAATTTGGTGATTTCTTTTAATTTAGATCAGATAACAATGCCCAAAATGCCTGAATTATCGGCTCTTGTAAACGCCTTTGTTGTACACAAATACCGAGTTCAAAAGGTTGAATAGGGAGCGTTAAATTAAAATAAGAAATTTGGTTGCTAACAGGGCTATGTTGCACGACAACATCAGGTAAGAGAGCAACACCACAACCAACAGCGACCATAGGCACTATCGCCTCGTGCCCTTCAACTGTTGCATAAATTTTCGGTTCTTTGATTTTTTGCAATTTAAACCAGTGATCTATCCGCTTACGAGCTGGCCCCTCTACGGGTAAGATAAAAGGTACATTCTGCCAATCAATTGGCGATTGTTGTAATAACTGTGTTGCAGGACAAGCTATTCTAGGCACAATGAGTGATAAGGTAATATCATCGATAAAATGGAAAGCAATATTAGGAGGCAGTATTTCTGGCTTACCTGTTAAAGATATATCTGCCTGTAAAGATTGTACGCTATGTAATGCCTTAGCGGGATCGCCCGTACTTAGTACAATTTCAATTTTAGGGTAGCGTTTACGAAATTTTTCTAAGATAGTCGGTAGATGGCTATAAGCTGCAGTAACAGAGCAAAATAATTTTAGCTCCCCTTCTAGCTCTTTCTGATGGGGTGATAACTCACGCTGTATTTGTTGCCAATTTTCCCAAGTTTGTTTGGCAAAAACAAGAAAACGTTGTCCTGCATCTGTTAAGCAAACTTGACGATTATCACGCAAAAAGAGTGGCTGCCCAATCTCGTCTTCCATTCGCTGAATTTGACGAGAAAGGGTTGATGCACTCATATGATTCTTTTCTGCGGAGCGAACAAAACTTTTTGTTTGGACTATATCAAGAAAAAGTTTAAGGTTTTGGAAGTTCATTAGTAATAAATTCTTTCTTTAAGTAGGAAAAATAAGAATGATTGTTATACTTCTTGATATAAGTTAATTTATGTATACTACTTAATTTCGTTATATTTAAAAAATCATCTTTGTTAAATTCATCATATATCTTATTTTGTAACAGATGTGGTAAAGCGTCATCTATTCTAAGCATATCTCTAGTTGGTTTATGATGAGATATTATGTATTCAAATAATGTCTGAAAAAAGAAATAGTGTGGGATTTTTTCCTGTGTTTTCCAGAAATATAGCAATAGATCCAAAAGGATCTTAATTGTTTCCGTTTCAGGTTTAGATATAATAAAACTATTTAAACATCGAACTTTATGCTTTGAAGAATATGAAAAATAAGAGTCATATTTTTTCCATTTATTCTTATAAGGGGAATTTTTATCTCGATAGAACATAAAAAAATCTTGTTCTTTTAATTTGTCGGGAATTGGTGATGTTGTAATAATAGTGGCATCAGCCCATATTCCACCGTAATTTTTTAAGAGAGCTAATCTAAGAAGATCGGAAAAAAACGCATACTTAAAGTTGTTATTCTTTCTTTTTTCATAAATAAAATCAGGGAATTTAATATATTCCTTTATATTCTGATCATTAAGGCGAATGACAGTATAGTCCCCTTTATATTTGTCTACTGAATTAAAACTCATTTTAACAACTTCGGGTAAATCCTTAAACTCTGTTGTTTGTCCCCAATATTGCCATATAATCTTTTTACCTATTAGCTCTTTTTTTTGAGGAATAACCTCAAACTTTTCTAGGTTATTAGAATGGTATAAGTTATACAATTTACCCCAACTATTATAGATTAGTTCCTGTTTATTATAATCTAGATTATTTTCAATGCTTTTCCTAATAAATCTAGGAAATAGACCACGATAGATGATTCTATATGGATATTTGTGATTAAGAAAATGTATGATTTTATTACTTATAGTATCTACATAAAATAAATTATTCATTGTTTTTCCTTAAAGACATTATTAAATTTTTTAGTATATTTATGTGATTGGTTAGCGTTGGATCGTAATTAAGAACTTTATAAGGTTCTAGAATTCTATGTGTATTATTCTCTCTATGTTTTATAGAGTTACTTATTGCATTATCTAACGATAACTTATCATTTTTTCTAAAAGATAAGTTTAGATCATCATCTAATGTTTCAAGGCAAGCCATATTTTTTGAAAAAATAATTGGTGTACCAGATAAAATAGATTCAATACCAACTAAACCAAAAGGTTCATAAATTGATGCCATTATAGTAAAATCCGCAGCTCTATATACTTCAGGCATATCATTACGATAACCCAAATAGCGTATATTTTTTGTTTCTTCTATGGGAGAACCCACTACTACAAGTTTTATTGGAAGAGTAGTATTTTCAAAAAATTTTTTTAATTCTTGAAAACCTTTCCGGTAGTGTCCTGTTGATGGAAATAAATAGATAATTTCATTTTCTGCAAACCCTAATTTTTTTCTTAGCTTATCTCGTTCAAAATCTGAAATAGTATAGAATCTTTCAGTATCGACAGGGGGATATATAACCTTTATTTTTTCTTGGTCAATATTATATAATTCTATCAACTCATTCTTCATTAAATCTGAATGAGCAATAATTAATTTTGCTTGTTCAAAACATTTTTGTTCGTTAGCAATTTTGAATCTATCAATAAATGTTGGTTTCTTATTTATTGCTCTGAGGTACCCTTTATGTTGCCCGCCACAAATAGTAATATCGTTATAAGTATGGGTCATAGAGAGAATAATTTCATCACTCTTCTTATGTTTTTTTATGAAATTGGATAGAAAAGGTAACCTTAGTTTTTTAGGAATAAAACTCAAATTTATTTTTTTAGGTGTAATAAGTTTATATTCTTCAAGTTTGGAATCAAAATATGTTGAATAGACATTACATTTTATACCTTGTTGGTAAAAGCCATTTATGATATCTAATACATATCTTTCACTTCCACCACCTTTTTTAAATTTAAAACAAGCAATCGAGATATTCATTTTATGTTACCTACTACATAGCAAATATTTCTTTTTATTAATTTTATCTATAATTGTGTAGTATTCTCTTCTTAGTTTCTCTAATAAGGTTCTTTTTTGCTTATCTTTTAATGATTGAATATCACTTTTAATGGTAGTATTTGGTTTAACACAAGCTGGGTGTACACAAAATAAATTTACTTTATGCTCCCAAAATCTATCCATAGAGATATCAACTTCATAAACCCATTCTTTTTCATAATGGTTAATTAGTTTTCTCGCTGCATTAGGGGTAATAAAGTAGCCACTAGTATTTCCAAAAGAAATATTCACTTTAGATATAACAGCATTGTTTATTTTTACAACAGGGTTTATATTTAATGTTTTAAAGGTAGGAGGAGAAAACCAAAAGAAGTCGAAATTATTTTGTTCTGAATATGTAAATTGATAAGCATCTATAAAGTTATCTTGCAGTAAAGAATCATCTTCTAACACAATAATGGATTGATTTAATTCAACACATTTTTCCCATAAAAGATAGTGACTTGCCCAACAACCAAGCTGAGACAGGCTCATATAATTACCCTTACGAGTAAAGCGTTTTTGTTTATTATATTTTTTAAAAAGGTAGAAATCAGGATTATCATTACCATTGATTGCCGAGAAAAAGTTATACTGAATAGGGTATTGTAATTGTTTATTGAGTTGCTCAAACTGGCTGATAATTGCGTTTTTTCGTTCTACTGACTTAGCTAAGTTGATAACAAAAATGGGGGTTGAATTGATATTTTGCATATTACTATTCCGCATAGACAAAACCCCACAACTGTGGGGTTTTTAAATTTAATCATTAGTTGATTATTTTTTGCTTGGAATGCTGAAACGTTTGTTAAAGCGTTCAACACGACCACCAGTATCAACAACACGTTGTTTACCAGTGTAGAACGGGTGGCAGTTGCCACACACGTCTAAGTTTAAATCTTTACCCACTGTTGAGCGAGTTTTAATTACGTTACCGCAAGAACAAGTTGCAGTAATTTCTACATAGTTAGGATGAATACCTTGTTTCATTATGGAAAACCTCTAAAGAAGCCATATCGCCATCAGAGCATACAACTTAGCTGTCTGATACCATATGTATGAATATTCGCTGAGAATCTCAGCACCAAAAGAGCAAGCATTTTACTCTAATTTTTTCTCAAATTCAATCATCGTTATTGTGAAATAGATCACATTTTTAGGCTGATATAAATAGGGAGCTTTATCGAAAAATAGTGTAGAATCGCTCCAAATTTTTTATGCTTTCTAAATTACATTTTAAGGAGTCAAAATGACAGAACGCAAAGTTTTAGCCAATGCAATTCGTTTTTTATCAATGGATGCCGTTCAAAAAGCTAATTCAGGGCACCCTGGAGCCCCAATGGGAATGGCGGATATTGCCGAAGTATTATGGCGTGATTTCCTTTCACATAACCCAACTAATCCAGCTTGGACAAACCGTGACCGCTTTGTATTGTCAAACGGACACGGCTCAATGTTAATTTATAGCTTGTTACATTTAACAGGTTATGATCTTTCAATTGAAGATTTAAAACAGTTCCGTCAATTACACTCAAAAACACCAGGTCACCCAGAATATGGCTATGCACCAGGGGTAGAAACCACTACTGGTCCATTAGGTCAAGGGATTACTAATGCTGTGGGAATGGCATTAGCAGAAAAAACATTAGCCGCACAATTCAACCGAGAAGGACACGATATTGTAAACCATTATACTTATGCTTTCCTTGGTGATGGTTGTTTAATGGAAGGCATTTCTCACGAAGCTTGTTCATTAGCGGGAACGTTAGGATTAGGTAAGCTGATCGCATTTTATGATGATAATAATATTTCTATTGATGGTCATGTTGATGGCTGGTTCTCTGATGATACCGCATTACGCTTTGAATCCTATGGTTGGCAAGTTATTCGCAATGTAGATGGACACGATGCAGAGCAAATCAAATTTGCGATTGAAAATGCACAAGCAGAAACAGAGCGTCCAACTTTAATTATCTGTAAAACTATTATTGGTTATGGCTCACCAAACAAATCAAATTCTCACGATTGTCACGGTGCACCTTTGGGTGATGCTGAAATTGCAGCAGCTCGTGAATTCTTACAATGGGAACACGCACCATTTGAAATTCCAGCAGATATTTATGCTAAATGGGACGCCAAAGCGAAAGGACAAGTGGCAGAGAAAGAGTGGAATGCAAAATTTGCTGCTTATCAAGCCGCTTATCCAGATCTTGCGGCAGAATTTGAACGCCGTGTAAATGGTAACTTACCAACAAATTGGGCGGCGGAATCACAAGCATTTATCGAGAAGCTACAAGCAAACCCAGCAACCATTGCAAGCCGTAAAGCATCTCAAAATGCGATTGAGGCCTATGCACATATTCTTCCTGAATTTTTAGGTGGCTCAGCGGACTTAGCAAGTTCTAACTTAACATTATGGTCTGGTTCTAAACCAATTCGTGCAGATTACAATGTTGATGGCAACTATGTAAACTATGGCGTGCGTGAGTTTGGTATGTCTGCCATTATGAATGGTATTGCATTACACGGTGGATTTATCCCTTATGGTGCAACATTCTTAATGTTTATGGAATATGCACATAATGCTGTGCGTATGGCCGCATTGATGAAACAGCGTGTTCTTTTTGTTTATACCCACGACTCTATCGGCTTAGGTGAAGATGGTCCTACTCACCAACCTGTTGAGCAAACATCAGCTTTACGTCTAATTCCAAATTTAGATACTTGGCGACCTTGTGACCAAGTCGAATCAGCAGTTGCGTGGAAAGCGGCAGTTGAGAAGAAAACTGGTCCAAGTGCATTAATTTTCACACGTCAGAACTTAGCACAAATGGAGCGTAATGCAGAACAATTAGCGAATGTTGCTCGTGGTGGTTATATCTTAAAAGATTGTGATGGCACACCAGAGCTTATCTTTATCGCAACGGGTTCTGAAGTCGAGCTAGCAGTAAAAGCAGCGGAAGTCTTAACTAGTGAAGGGCGTAAAGTGCGTGTGGTATCTATGCCAAGTACCAATGTATTTGATGCTCAAGACGAAGCATATCGTGAGTCTGTATTACCAAGTTCAGTTACTAAACGTGTTGCGATTGAAGCTGGTATTGCAGATTTCTGGTATAAATATGTTGGATTTGGTGGTCGCATTGTCGGAATGAATAGTTTCGGCGAATCTGCCCCAGCTGGTGAATTATTTAAACTCTTTGGCTTTACCGTTGAAAACGTAGTCGCAAAAGCAAAAGAGATTTTATAAAGGGTATTTTAAATAAAATAGAGTTGCTAATAATTTTAGAAAATAATTATTAGCAACTATTTTGTCTATTACACCCCTTTTGTTCGTTATACCTTAAAGCCACTATGGTTTATAGTAAATCATAGTGGCTTTTATTGACTTAAATGAACTAATTGACTACCCAGAAATCTTTAGGTGCATCGGTTACTGGGGCAATGATACCCGCTCGGATAACATAATCACCAAAAGATTCTGTTTGATGCTCTCGCTCTACTGCCCAGCGTCCAATAAGTACATCAAGTTCATTGATGATCTGTTCTAGGGTAATGTTTTCTCGATATAAACGTGGAATTCGTAATCCTTCACGATCACCGCCAATATGTAGATTATAACGACCAATCGCTTTTCCTACTAAGCCAATTTCCGATAGCATTGCTCGTCCACAACCGTTTGGACAACCTGTAATACGTGTAATAATGTAATCATCAGACACATTATGTTTTGTCATCAATTTATCCAATTCAGTCACAAAATCAGGTAAAGCACGCTCTGCTTCAGCCATTGCAAGCGGGCAAGTTGGGAAAGATACACAAGACATTGAGTATTCACGCTGTTTTGTGACTTCAGGGCGAATTAGGCCATACTGACGGGCGATACTTTCGATTTGTGCTTTATCTTCTTCTGCAACATTCGCAATGATAATATTTTGGTTAGCCGTAATTCTGAAATCACCTTTGTGTACTTTGGCTAGTTCTAGCATTCCTGTCATTAACGGTAAATGTGGTTGGTCTGTGATTCGCCCACTTTCAATAAAGCAAGTTAAATGCCATTTGTTGTCGATACCGTGAACCCAGCCAATGCGATCACCTCGTTCTGTAAATTTGAATGGGCGAGTAGGCTCAAATTTTATGCCCATTCGTTTCTCAACTTCTTGGCGGAATCTATCTAGCCCCATATTTTGAATTGTATAGCGAGTACGGGCATTTTTGCGGTCGTTGCGGTTACCAAAATCACGTTGTGTCGTTACAACAGCTTCGGCTGCATCTAATGTCTTATCTAAAGGAACATAACCTAATTCTAAAGAAACATTGGGATAGGTTTTGGTATTACCATGTTCAAAAGAAAGTCCGCCACCAACAAGTACATTAAAGCCTGCAAGTTGCCCATTTTCGTCTTGAATAGCAATGAAGTTCATATCGTTACCATAAACATCAACATCATTTAATGGTGGAATTGCAACTGCAGTTTTGAATTTGCGTGGTAAGAATGTTTTTCCTAGAATCGGTTCTTCTTCTTTGAAAAGATCATCTGAACTTTCTACTTTTTTGCCATCGATCCAAACGTCTAAATAACCCCTTGAGCGTGGTAATAAATGTTCGGAAATTTTCTTAGCAAATTCATAAGCCTGTTGATGTAATTCTGATTCAATTGGGTTTGAGGTACATAATACATTGCGGTTCATATCTGCTGCGGTAGCGATTGAGTCTAAGCCAATGCTATGTAATAAACGGTGCATTGGCTGTAATTTGCCTTTGGGTACGCCGTGATATTGGAAAGTTTGGCGGTTAGTCAGGCGGATAGATTGATAGTAAGTATGCTCACGTGCAAATTTATCAATTTCAATCCATTGGTATGGTTGAATAATGCCACCTGGCAAACGACAGCGTAGCAACATAAATTTAAGTGGCTCTAATTTTTCTTCTAGGCGTTCCGCTCGAATATCTCGGTCATCTTGCTCATACATTCCGTGAAAGCGGATAAGTTGGAAGTTATCGCCTTTAAATCCACCAGTTAAAGGGTCGGCTAAATCATCTAAAATAGTACCACGCAAAAAGTTACTTTGTGATTTTAAACGTTCATTATCAGAGAGTGGCTTAGTTTGCCACTCTAGTAATTGTTCTTCTTTTTTATCTTTGCTCATTTTTAACTCCCACATTTATTTAATAAACATCACGCTGATAGCGTTTCTGCTCTCGCATTTCATTTAAAAATTCTTCAGCATCTTCGCTAGACAGTTTTCCTTGTGTTGCAATGACTTCTAATAACGCATTCTCAACATCTTTTGCCATACGGCTAGCATCGCCACAAACATAGATATAAGCACCTTGCTGAATCCATTGCCAGACTAATTCAGCTTGTTCTAAAATTTTATGCTGTACATAGATTTTTTGCTCTTGATCTCGAGACCAAGCAAAATCATATTGGTGTAGAAAGCCATCTTTTACGAATTGTTGCCATTCTGTCTGGTATAAGAAATCTTGCGTAAAGCGTTGGTTACCAAAAATCAACCAGTTTTTCCCTTCTGCTTCTTCAGCGGCACGTTGTTGGACAAATGCTCGGAAAGGGGCAATGCCTGTACCTGAGCCGATCATTATGATAGGTTTACTCGGATCATTTGGTAGGCGGAAATTCTCATTTTTTTCGACAAAGACACGCACAGAGCCTTGTTCTTCTGCGCGATCTGCTAAGAAACTGGATGCAGCACCACTACGTAGTTTTCCATTATGTTCAAAACGAACTACGCCAACGCTAAGATGTACTTCTTCTCCCACTTCAGCTTGAGATGATGAAATCGAATATAGACGTGGCGCAAGCGGTCTTAATAAGCTAATAAATTGTAATGCAGTTAATTTCTTAGTTGGGTAGTCATTTAATACCGCAACTAATGGTGTATTTTGTACATAGGCATTAAATTTTTCATTATCTTTAATAAGAGTGCTTAACTTTCTACTTCCTGATAATTCAGCATATTGTTTGACAAATGTAGGAGTATTTTGTGTGAGTTCAAAATGCTTTTGAAGTGCTTGGGAAAGGGATAATGTTTTGCCTGCGACTTCAACATTTTCATCGGGATTAAGGTGTAATGTGCTGATAATTTCAGCAACTAAAGCTGGATCATTTTCAAACCAAACCCCTAACGCATCACCAGCGGTATAGCGTAATCCTGAGCCAGCAAGATCAAGTTCAATGTGACGAACATCTTTTTCTGCCTGACGAGCCGTAATTTTTTGGTTGGTGAGCAGTGGGGCTTCAAAAGGGCTTTCTTTCGTGTAAATAGATATACTTTCAGATGCTGAATTTACTGTTTCAGCAATTTGTACACTAGGCTGTGCTTGGCTGTTTTTTTGTTTTAGTAAGCTAACAACTTGTTCAATCCATTGTTCTGCGGTTGGTGCAAAATCTAAATCGGCATCGACACGATCTAATAATCTTTTACCTCCTAATTCTGCAAAACGTTGATCAAAATCTTTGCCCGCTTGGCAGAATTTAGGATAGGAACTATCACCTAATCCAAGTACAGCAAACTCAAGATTATTTAGATTAGGGGCTTTTTTTCCATTCAATAATTTAAATAGCACAACCCCTTCTTCTGGCGGTTCACCTTCTCCTTGAGTTGATGTAACTAAGAATAAATGACGCTCTTCGGCAATAGTTTTAGCTTTATAATCTTTAGCTGAAACTAATTTAGCCTGAATACCTTCAGTGTTCAAACGTTCTGCTAATTTGCTTGCGACACTTTTGGCATTGCCTGTTTGAGAAGCAGAAAGTATCGTAACAGATAACGGTTCAATAACTGTATTGACACTAGTTTCATTCGCTTGCGGTAGATTAGCATTTAGAGAACTACCTTGATTTTTGGCTTTTGCCCAACAAAAACCAGATAACCACGCTAACTCTAGGCTATCAAGTTCAGATAAAAATTTGGCCGTTTCAGGTGGAAAAGAAAAATTCTTCAGATTGTCATTACTCATATTATTCCCCACATAAAAAATTAAGTCGGCTATTTATAATAGGTAAATGAAGGTGTGAAAAATAATAAGGAAATATAGTTTAGAGTTTTTTGGAATAAACCCACATAAATAGAAGAAATTCCTGAAATATTGCTAAGTTATTGATAAACATTCTTATTTATGGGGTGGTTTTATGATGTCTAGATATAACATAAAGCGATTTGTTATATTTTATATTTCTGCTCTCTTACTGATATAAGAGAGCAGATATGTACTATTCACATTAAATTCTATTATTGTGTAAGGGGGATTATATTAGTACACTCCCAAATTATGTAGAACTAGCCACATACTACACTAATTTTGTGTCAATTTTTCTAAGAAGAAACGGCGTTCAAAAGGATCTACTGTGACATTTTTAATCTCTTTATGTGCCACGACATTCTGCTGATAGTACACAACAGGAATAATCGGTAATTCATCGTGAATAATTTGGCTAACCGTTTGCTTTAACGCTTTCGCTTTTTGTGGATCACGTTCAGTTTCCAGCTGTTGCAACGCATTATCAAGAGTTGAATTAGACCAATTCATCACGCCCCAATCACTGCCATTTTTAGCAAAATCTTGCACAATAACCCCAAATGGGTCGAGCGTTTTACCATAATTCAAGGCATATAATGCCATCTCTAAGCTACCATCTTGATGTCCTGCTGGGATTTCACTGAAATTCCCGACTGAAACATTCACATCGATCCCAATTTGTTTCCATTGTGCCTGTAAAATCGTGGCAATAATCGGTAATTCAGGGCGATCTGAGAAGGTGCGTAAAGTAAAGCTAAATGGCTTGCCGTCTTGGTTTAAAAGTTTACCTTCAGCATTAAATTGATAGCCCGAAGCGGTGAGATTTTCCTTAATTTTTGCAATATCTGCGGTTCTCTCTTTTGCATCAATTCGCCATTCCGCAAAGGCTTTCGGTAAGATTTGATCTGCCACACCATCTTCAATTTTTAGTACAGATTCTGCAATACTTTTACGATTGATCACATCACTTAACGCTTGGCGGATTGCAAGATCATTAAAGAATGGTTTCGCAACGTCCATTTTTAGCTGTATGGTTCGAGCTATTGAAACACTGGTTAAATGCAGATTCGGATCGTTTTTCAAACGTTCCACACTTGCGGTATCTAAATTGAAAACCAGTGATGATTTATCACTTTGAGCCATCAACATTCGAGTTTCACTACGGCTACTCGCTAAATAATTGGCTTGAGCAAGTTGTGGTTTCTCACCCCAATATTCATCAAAACGAGCCGTTTCAATTTTTTGTGGTGCTTCAATTTTAGTTGCTTTAAATGCCCCTGTTCCAATTACTTGGGTAACTTCACCTTTCTCATTGTAAGACTCATCTGCCAAAACAATTGCAGTATAGTGAGTTAAGAATGCTGGAAATGGTACAAAAGGTTTAGTTAATTCAATTTCAATATGATGCGTATCCGTTGCACGAATTTCTTTAATAAAGGCTTTTTGTAAAATTCCTGGCTTCGCTAAAGCGATATTAAGGCTTTTCGCAACACTTTCCGCAGTGAGAGGCTTGCCGTTATGAAATTTAACATCTGATCTTAAATTAAAACGCCAAATTGTTGCATTCTCATTGCTTGACCACGATGTTGCTAAACTTGGGACTAATTCACCTTGTAAATTAGCTTCAACGAGTGTTTCTGCAAGGTTCATTCGCTGGAAGATTACTCCCGTTTGGTTCGGATCTAGACTGTTGATCTCCCAAGGGGCAACGACTGTTGCTAAGGCTAATCCTTGATTTTCAGTCGCTTTAACCGTTGATTCTGCTGGTGCTTTTACTGCGGTTTCCATACTATTTCCTTGAAAATACTGTACAGCGAGTGCCACAATGCCACCAATGGCGAATGGAATAAGAAATTTTTTCATACTTTCCCTTAAATTAATTATGGTTTTTAAAAGCGCTATTCTGCCATAAAATTCCATAAAAAAATAATGGAATTTTGCAAGTGGTTAAAAAAATTACAAAAAGATAATGACTTGTGTATAAGTGATGATTTGTGAAAAGTTGAGTATTATTGGGGCAATTATGGTTGAACAAATACAGAAATTTTTCTCACTTTGAAAATTAGTCATACTACTGCTCTAATGAGGGAAGGCTCTTTTTAAAAGAATAGTTGTTTCATTTAGACGTTTTTCATTTCAAATTCGCCCTTATCCCCGATTTACGTTATAATGCCAACATTTTTTGCAAATTGTTGCAAACCGAATTTTTATTGAGGTTTTTTATGACTCCAGTTGTTGCCCTTGTTGGCAGACCTAATGTAGGTAAATCTACATTATTTAACCGTTTAACTCGTACTCGTGATGCGTTAGTGGCGGATTTTCCTGGTTTAACTCGTGACCGTAAATATGGTCAAGCAAATATTGCTGGCCACGACTTTATTGTGATTGATACGGGCGGTATTGATGGCACAGAAGAAGGCGTAGAAGAGAAAATGGCAGAACAATCGCTATTGGCGATTGAAGAAGCTGATGTGGTTCTCTTTTTAGTTGATGCTCGTGCTGGTTTAGTCCCAGCGGATATTGGTATTGCACAATACTTACGCCAACGTGATAAAACTACGGTGGTCGTTGCCAATAAAACTGATGGAATTGATGCTGATTCACACATTGCTGAATTTTATCAATTAGGATTAGGCGAAGTAGAAGCGATTGCCGCAGCACAAGGGCGTGGTGTTACACAACTTATTGAGCAAGTGCTTGCCCCTTTAGCTGTTCAGATTGAAGAACAAGCGGTCGGTTCTGATGAAAATTCTGCAAATGAAGAAACAGATGAGTGGGATCACGATTTTGATTTTGAGAATGAAGAAGATACCGCTTTACTTGATGAAGCTTTAGAAGAAGATAGCGAAGAAGTTGATGATAAGAATATCAAAATCGCCATTGTGGGTCGCCCAAATGTAGGGAAATCAACCTTAACTAACCGTATTTTAGGCGAAGAGCGTGTGGTTGTGTACGATATGCCGGGAACAACTCGTGATTCCATTTATATTCCAATGGAACGTGATGGACAGCATTACACGATTATTGATACGGCAGGGGTTCGTAAACGTGGTAAAGTACATCTTGCTGTTGAGAAGTTCTCGGTGATTAAAACCTTACAAGCTATTCAAGACGCGAATGTCGTATTGCTCACTATTGATGCTCGAGATGGCGTTTCGGATCAAGATTTATCTCTACTTGGCTTTATTTTAAATGCGGGCAAATCGTTAGTGATTGTAGTGAATAAATGGGACGGTTTATCGCAAGATATTAAAGATAATGTGAAATCTGAGCTTGATCGCCGACTAGATTTTATTGATTTTGCACGAGTGCATTTTATCTCTGCATTACACGGTAGTGGTGTAGGTAATTTATTTGAGTCTATTCAAGAAGCCTACCAATGTGCAACGAAGAAAATGACGACATCAATGCTTACTCGCATTTTACAAATGGCAACAGATGAACACCAACCGCCATTAGTAAATGGTCGCCGAGTGAAGTTAAAATATGCTCACTCAGGTGGTTATAATCCACCGATTATCGTGATTCACGGTAACCAAATTGAGCGATTACCAGACTCTTATAAACGTTATTTATCTAACTATTTCCGTAAAAGCCTACGCATTATCGGTTCGCCAATTCGAGTGCTATTCCAAGAAGGGAATAACCCGTTTGCAGGAAAACGTAATAAATTAACGCCAAGTCAGCTACGTAAGCGTAAGCGTTTGATGAAATTTATTAAAAAGAATCGAAAATAGTCTGTACGGTGGGCGGAATAGTCGCCCGCTTAATTTAGGTAAACCATTTGTGTGGAAACTATGATGATGCAATATTCTTCTCAATTTAATCAGGCTAAAGTACTGGTGCTTGGCGATGTAATGTTAGATCGCTACTGGTTTGGTGCAACAAATCGTATTTCTCCAGAAGCACCTGTACCAGTGGTAAAAGTACAACAAAATGAAGAGCGTGCAGGTGGTGCGGCAAACGTAGCAATGAATATTGCGAGTTTGAATGTGCCTGTTACGTTGCACGGTTTAATCGGACAAGATGATGCTGGGCAAGCCTTAGATAAACTACTGAATACCCATCAAATTAAAAATCAATGTGTTGCATTAGATAGCCACCCAACAATTACAAAATTGCGTATTTTGTCACGTCATCAGCAACTATTACGTTTGGATTTTGAAGAAAATTTTCACAATGTAGATAGTCAGCCACTACTTGCAAAATTAGCAGAAGAAGTAGCCGCTTATGGTGCATTAATTTTATCTGATTATGGGAAAGGTACATTAGATTCTGTTCAACAGATGATTCAAATTGCACGTAAAGCGAATGTCCCTGTTTTAATTGATCCAAAAGGTACAGACTTTGAACGTTATCGTGGTGCAACTTTGCTTACACCCAATATGGCAGAGTTTGAAGCTGTCGTTGGACATTGTGCTACCGATGATGAAATTGTTACAAAAGGCTTAAAAATGATTGCCGAATATGAACTATCGGCATTACTTGTTACTCGTTCAGAAAAGGGAATGACCTTACTTCGACCAAATCACGAAGCTTTCCATTTACCGACCCAAGCCAAAGAAGTGTATGATGTAACAGGAGCTGGCGATACGGTAATTAGCGTACTTGCAACAGCGATTGCAGACGGACGCTCATTGGAAGAAGCTTGTTATTTAGCGAATGCAGCCGCAGGCATCGTGGTGGGTAAACTAGGTACATCAACAGTAACCCCAAGTGAATTAAAGCAAGCTATTCATCAGCGTACAGAAACAGGCTTTGGTGTGGTCAGTGAAGATCTTTTAAAAACGATCGTCAAGCAAGCCAAACAGCGTGGCGAGAAGATTGTAATGACAAATGGTTGTTTTGATATTCTCCATCCAGGACACGTTTCTTATTTAGAAAATGCCCGTAAATTAGGTGATCGTCTCATTGTGGCAGTGAATACTGATGAATCAGTGAAACGTTTGAAAGGAGAATCTCGTCCTATTAACTCACTTGATGCTCGAATGGCGGTGTTAGCAGGGCTTGCTTCAGTGGATTGGGTTGTACCTTTCAGTGAAGATACACCACAACGTTTAATTGGTGAGATTCTTCCTGATTTATTAGTTAAGGGTGGTGATTACAAGCCTGAAGAGATTGCTGGTAGTAAAGAAGTTTGGGAAAACGGTGGAGATGTTCGTGTACTTAACTTTGAAAATGGTTGCTCAACCACTAACGTTATTAAGAAAATTCAAGGCACGTTATAATGGAAAAGATCATCATTGATACAGAGCAATTTCAACGCACGATTTCACGCATTTCACATCAGATTATTGAGAAACACGCAAGTTTTGATGATATTGTACTGGTTGGTATTAAAAGACGTGGTGCAGAGATTGCAGGAATGTTGCAAAAAAGGATCTTTGAATTAGCTCATATTAATTTACCGCTAATGGCATTAGATATTACCTTTTATCGAGATGATCTTGATCAGGCTAATACTGATCCAATTTATGCAGGGGTGGATAATCCGATCCCTATTGAAAATAAGAAAGTGATCTTAATTGATGATGTGTTATTTACAGGTCGGACTATTCGTGCTGCCCTAGATGCCTTGCTAGATTTGGGTAGAGCATCTAAAATTGAGCTTGTGATTTTTATTGATCGTGGGCATCGAGAATTGCCGATACGAGCCGATTATGTAGGAAAAAATATTCCAACTTCTCGTTCTGAAAGCATTCAGGTGAGAACAGAACATTATGACGGGATCAATCAGGTAGTGCTTTTACAATAAACTCATATTTTGATTGAACCTTTAAACAAAAGCTAATTCTAATTAGCGTAAATATTTTCACTCATTCTTTAATAGGACATAAAAATGAAATTAATTTCGGTGAAATCTCTTTTAATGGCAGCTGTTACCTTTTTTGCAGTTAGCCAAGTGGCTAAAGCGGAAGAACGAGTTGTGGCAACCGTTGATGGTTATCCGATTATGCAAAGCCAAGTAAATAAGGCGTTGGGCAAAAAAGCGAATACTGAGGCAAACCGTAAAGTTGCGTTAGATTCGTTAATTGATGATTTTCTCGTGCAGCGTGCAATTAAAGAGTCAGGTGTAAAAGTCAATTATGCCTATGTTGATCAAATGATTGAACAAATTGCGGCTCAAAATGGTTTGACTTATGGACAATTTTTAGATGCTTTGGACTATCAAGGAATAACCTTAAACCAATACCGCCAACAGCTTGCTCAACAAATGATGATGGAGCAAGTTCGTCACCAAACTATTGGTCAAAGTATCCAAGTTGAACCACAGGAAGTACAAGCGTTAGGGAAAAATTTGTATGAAGAAGCAAAAGCCAAAGGAGCATTAAAATCAGCAACAGCTCCTGAATATCGTATTAGCCATATTTTATTAAAAACAAACCCGATTTTAACTGATGCAAAAGCTAAAACTAAATTAGTTGAAATCAGTAATGAGATTAAATCAGGAAAAACAACCTTTGAAGCTGCAGCAAAAGCAAATTCTGTTGATTATGTTTCGGGAGCTGATGGTGGTGATTTAGGTTGGAATTTCTTAGATGCTTATGATCAAACTTTTGCTAAAACTGCACAAGCAAGCAAAGCAGGAGCTATTTCAGCGCCATTTAAATCTCAGTTTGGCTGGCATATCTTAAAAGTGCTCGAAACTCGCCAAGGCGATCGCACAAAAGATGCTTATATTCAAAAAGCCTATGAACAGCTTGTTGATAAGCAAGCGGAAGCGGCATCAAAAGATTGGGTAAAAGCCTTAAAAGATCGTGCAGAAATTAAGTATATTAACTAACCTTATATTCTAAAATTTAGAACCTCGCTCTGCGGGGTTCTTTGCTTTATTAAATTTGCAAAAAATAGCGGTAATCCTACCGCTTAAATTAGGAAATCTATGAGTTCAAATTCAAAAAAACATTTAGGGCATACCGCTCGTAAACGCTTTGGGCAAAACTTTTTACACGATCAAAATGTGATTCATAATATTGTTGCTGCAATCAATCCTCAAAATGGACAGTATCTCTTAGAAATTGGTCCTGGGTTGGGAGCATTAACTGAACCTGTGGCAGAGTTAGTGGATAAACTAACGGTGGTGGAGTTAGACCGAGATTTAGCTGAGCGTTTACGTCATCACCCATTTTTAAATCATAAATTAACCATTATTGAGCAAGATGCGTTACGTTTTAATTTTAGAGAATATTTTGAAGCGCTTGATTTAGCAGAGAATCAAGGTGTTCGAGTATTTGGTAACTTGCCATACAACATTTCTACACCATTAATGTTCCACTTATTCAAATTCCACGATCTCGTGCAAGATATGCACTTTATGTTACAGAAAGAGGTAGTAAAACGTCTCTGTGCAGCACCGAACAGTAAGGCTTATGGTCGTTTAACTATTATGGCACAGTATTACTGCCAAGTAATGCCTGTGTTAGAAGTGCCACCATCAGCATTTAAACCTGCACCTAAAGTGGATTCCGCCGTAGTAAGGCTTGTACCTTATAAACAATTACCACACCCAGTGAAAGATATTTACTGGCTAAATAGAGTAACAACTCAAGCATTTAATCAACGCCGTAAAACCTTGCGTAATGCTCTTTCAACGCTATTTAGTGCAGAGCAATTGGAGTCATTGGGGATTGATTTAAATGCACGAGCAGAAAATCTTGCCTTAGCAGATTATGCCCGCTTAGCAAATTGGCTATATGACAATCCACCAGAAGTGGAAAAAGTAGAAATTGATGATCTTGAGGACGTTTAGTCTGGCATAGGCTCCCGAATTACATATTAATCTGGGAGCATCTGCATAGGATTATCATATTGATAACTAAACCCCAAGCCTTGGCAGATTTTTTGTCCTTGAATAACCCGAATAAGCGGTTGCTTATCCTCTAAAAAATGCAAATCCGCAAGCTGACATTGCTTAGCAACAAAGCGATAGTACTCTTCTCTCGTTGGGTGAATTGGAGCAACTAAATGATAAACTCGTTTACCCTTTGGAGAATTTAGTAAGCAAATTATTGCACGAATACAATCGTCTAAATGAACTAAATTAACGGGTTGCAGGGCATTTTTGAGATCTGTTTTTCCCGCTAAATAATAGACAGGGTGTCGTTTTTTCCCTACTAACCCAGCAGGGCGAACAATATCTACATCAATCTGTTGAGATAAAAGCCAATTTTCAACGGCTAACAATGTCTGAGCTGATTTATCTTCAGCATAGGGAATCGTATTTTCATCAAATAGCCCGTTTTGTTGCGGAAACACAGACGTAGAGCTGACAAAAATAAGATGTTGAACATTTTGTAAAATAGCTTGAGAAACTAACCGCTTAATGCCATCAATATAATCTATCTCATTTATTTTGCTTGGCGGAATATTGATCACTAAGGCATCACTGCTAAGTAATTGCTCAACTTCTGGCGTAATAGGAAAATTGGCGGTTAATAACAGGGGATATTGTATCAATTTAGCTTGGCTGTTTTCTGTAACTTCTCTTTTACTTCCTTTAACGCTCCAACCTTGTTGGATAAGTTGCTCTGCTAAAGGCATCCCAAGCCAACCAAGCCCAATAATTGTTACTTTTTTCATTTTTTACTATTCTTTTTATCTTTAAATCACCACAGTAGAATGGCAGATGCTTTGATTTATTTCAATAATAGAGTAAATATAATCCCCCATTTTTGTACTAAATAGGCTTACACTATCGCTCAATTTTTTGAGCCAAGGAGAGAACAAAATGCAATTAGTCGATGCCATTCAACAGCGTAAAACCATTAAGTTATTCAACCCTAACGTAAAAATCCCACGAGCAGAATTAGAAGAAATGCTGACGTTAGCTCAACTTGCACCATCTAAAGCAAATTTACAGCCTTGGCGTTTTGTAGTGATTGATGATCCCATTCAAAAAGCTAAACTCGAAAATATAGTGGCATTTAATTATCCACCTTGTGAAAGTGCCTCTGCGGTTATTATCATCTTGGCAGATTTACAATATCACCATTTATTAGAAAAGATCCTAGATCGCTCCATTGAAAAAGGGTGTTTAAATGAAGCATTTAAGCAACGTAACTTGGATTTTTTAACCATAACCCATAATGCTTTAACGGAACAAGAAATCCGAGATCAAGTTTTAATTGATACCAGTCTTGCTTCGATGCAACTGATGCTAATTGCCAAAGATAAAGGGTACGATACTCACGCCATTGGTATTTTTGATAAAAGCGAAGTATTAGCTCGTTTTGACATTGATGCAGACCGCTTTGCTCCTGTTATGTTATTAGCAATAGGGAAAGCTGCTGTACCACCATTACCAAGTGCAAGACTAACCTTAGATAATACAGTGGTGTGGAATAGTGGAATGGCACTTTCAAAATAAATTGATGTAATGGACAAAATAGCATAGGGACATTTTGTCCATTATATCCATTTACTTATTACGGGTTAATTTATAAATAAGACTTAATAATGAAACAGGAAGCAATCTTGGCAATGCTCGTGAAACAAAAGTAATAAAGCCTGAAATAACATTTTGTAAACCTAACCGATGTTTCAATTTAAACAAACGCCATTCTGCTTTTGCTTGAGCAATTCCACGACGACGCCCAACCATTCCATTCCCTACTCGTGCATAAACTAGAACCTCATTAAGATTCGCAACTTTTTTACCCAATGCGACAAGCTTAATCCACAAATAGTAATCTTCTTGTAGATCTTGATAACCACCACATTCTAAAACAGCATTTTTCTGATATGCCACCGTCATATGATTGAAGGGACAACGAACTTTAGTGAACTTAACAATATCTTCAGCGGTTGTAGGAACATTACGATAACTCACAATATCCTGAATATGCTGTCCAAATTCTGCAATTTGTCCACCCACAATAATGGTGTCTGGGTTTTGTTCAATAAAAGCGACTTGTTTCGCGAAACGTTCAGGGACACAAATATCATCGGTATCCATACGAAAAACCCAATCATATTGGCAATGTAATAATCCGTGATTTAAGGCCTTACCCAACCCTTGATTTTGAGCCAATGGTACAATAACAAGCGGTAGCTTTTGCTGAAAATTTTGCAAAACCTGTTCAAGCTCTGAGGTAATTGCCCCATCTAAAACAATAACAACTTCATTAGCGGGGAGAGTTTGAGCCATTAAACTCTCTAAACATTCGACCAAATATTGTGGCTTTTCCTTAATATATAAAGACATTAAAACAGAAAATTTCATTACACAAACCTTTTCATATTGATTGCTAATTTAGGAGAAATTAAAGTAATGATTGCAATCACTACATATTTAAAACTATGACTTTGTTTAAACATTTCCCAATAATATTTAGCCGCTTGTCGAGATAAATTCATAATATAAGGGTAAGAAAGCATATATAACTGATTAAAAGCGAAGTTCTTCTGTTGCTCTTCAGTTTTAACATATTTTGCTTTAATCATACTAATTGCTTTTTCTGTATTACTTATATTAGTAGAAACACTGCTTCTTTTAGTATGAAATGTACATTTAGTTAGTGGTAATGAAATATATCTAGGAGTGAATGTTTCATCTGAAATTACTTTTAAAATAAAGTCATAATCTTCCAAAGATAATAAATCGGTAGATAACCCACCTACTTTATTAAATAATTCCTTAGTGATAGCAATCATTGGCATTCCACCTACTTTATTTGCTTTTAAAATATTATTAAACGTAATTTCATTTACATTTTCATAGGGCTTAGTAATATAAGAAAATCCTTCATTAACCATTACACATTCAGCAGGATGATAAATAAAATTGCTCTCACTATTCTGATTGATTGTATTAGCAAGTAATTCACACTTTTGGGGTAAAAAACGATCATCATCATCTAAAAAGAGCAACCATTGATTTTTAGCATTTTTAGCTCCAACATTACGACTTTCTGCCGCTCCTAAATTTCTGGCATTACGAATAACATTAACAGAGAAAGGGTAAAACTCTGTAATTTCTACAGGTTGAACTGAATAATCATCAACAATAATAACTTCAAAATTATAGATAGTTTGATGAGTTAAACTTTCTAATAATAATGGAATTTCATCTTTACGATTATAAGACGGTACAATAATACTAAACATTGATTATTTTCCTATTTTTGAATTTGTTTAAATAAGACTTTATGTTTTCCTTCTTGTCCGAATAAAGAGAGAAACATCAATAAAGACATCATAATCCCAGGGAAAGCATAAGTATCAGCTTTAATGTGCAAAATGCTTAATAATAACAGTGTAGAAAGAATAAATTTCCAACTGCCATTAAACCAATTTTTAGCAATACGAATAACAAAATAAGCTGTAACTGAAAAACAGAGCAATAAATAGACTATACCACCGTACAGTAATTGACGTAAAAAGCCCGAATCAGTACCACCATAATAACCACCTTGGGGAGCAAAATAGTATCCGTCCCCAATTAAAATTTGCTTTAATTGCGGAATAAATAGATGTTTTTCCATTAAGGTATCAGTTGATGAGCTAACAACCCCTTTCCCATAAACTAAATTGATTAGTGGCTCTAAAGCGTGTGCTACATATTTATGTTCGGCAAAATTTAAAGCTAAGAATAGACAAATAGCACCAAAGAGTAATAATGCTGGAATATATCGCCATTTAAAATAGAGTGCGATACTGACCAGTGATAACATTAAAAAGGTTCTACCTGATATTAACCCAATAAAAAGTAATAAAAATAAGAATATTGAGCTGATGTTATTATATTTATCATTATAAGCTAATAAAAAATGTAATAAGACAACATAAAATAAGCTTAATTGAAAGAAACCTGATGAAGTAAAATTATATAATCGGTACTCTTGCTCTGAATTATAAAAACGTGGGAATACTGCATTAGTTGATAATGCAAAATCAATCATAAAAGGAATACTTGCTAATGCTAAAAAACCTACCATCGCTTGTACAATAATTCCAATTTTAAGATCGTTTATTACTTTTTGTTGCTGTTGTGAATAATAGAAAAGGTTATATAAGGCAATGCCTAATATAAATAGCACAGCACCTTTAATATACATTAGTGTAACGGAAAAATCGTTAGTATGGTGTGCCAATGCAGGAATGATACTTAACCCGACAAGCCCAAAAACAACCGATAAACTATCTATGGGTAATATAATACCGATACTTCTCTTACCTTGATAATATTGATAAGCTAATATTATTATACAAATACCCCCTATAAAAAATGCCATTCTGAAAAAATGGAATAGCCAAGGATCATAAATATAAAATAGATTAAAGAGAGCTGACATCTATTATTTTCCTAAATTTCGTTTAATTGCTAATAATTTCTTTAGTGGATATTTTAATGATTTCTTTAATAAGTTATTAGCAACAGAACCACGAATTGCCTCTAAATTACTCATTAGTTGTGGATTTTCAATAACCATTAAAGGACGAACTAACTTAATATCCAATTTAAAGTGCTTACCAAATAAAATAAAATCATCTGCCAACCAATAAGGTAATGATTGTAATGAAATCTGAGCTATAATTTTTCTCGCTGAAGACTTTTTAATTAAATAAGCAACTGTTCCTGCAAAATAGTTCTGATAGGGATAAACTACGGAAAATTGGCTATTTTCTAATTTTTTCTGTAAGAATTTTAATGTAGTGGGATAATTTATTTCCAATTCAAAATCATTAAATTCTGCAATCTTAGACTGCCCAACTAAGATAATGTCAGCTTGAGATACTGAGATTACCTTATTCAATTCTTGCTGAAAATCCGCACAAAAAAGCGCATCATCTTCACAAATTAGACAATATTCATCTTCGTGAATATCATTATTTTTTAGAATAGATTGATATACACCTAAATGGCTTAATGTACACCCTATCTCACCTTTAGTGACTTTTCGCTTATATTGTTGCTCAAAATGAGCTAAATCAAAACGTAATGATAAATCCGATAATTCATCATTCATTGTATTAAATGCTGAGAAAATTTGAAAATCTTGCGTATCTGGCTGAGAAAAAAATAACTCTCGACGTTTTATATCTTTATCTAGTGAAATTAAATATTTGTTCATACTACTCTCTAATATCAATAATATTTACACCCACTTTATTTAATAGATTATAACATTCAATAAAAGCAGGTTCATCAGTATCAATTCTTAAAGCCACAATCTCTATATTTGGATTTTTAATATTAAGAACAGCACTACTAAAATAAGTATAAATACGACAATGCTTATGACTAAATTCTTGTGCTAAATAGTCCTCTAAAATTAGCGGTGTATCAATATAATTAACATTATCTAATTTATACTGTTCTCTTGGGTGAGCTAAATATAAGTCAATATTAAATGCTTTTATCACTTTTTCAGCCAATTTAACATTTTTATCTTGTTCCAAATATACTGGTTGCCCTAATAAAATATGAGTTATAGGTTCATTTACTAGATTTTTACCTTTACTTTCTTGAGTATTAAATAAATCAATTACTGTTGTATTTTCAATAATATTCGGAAAATCAGGATAAATAGTATAATGCTGTTTCGATAATGCTTTTAATTTCTCAATACTATATTTATTACGGAAAAAGTTATTGATAAAACGGCGAATAAAAGTATTAGGTTCAGGTGCATAATACACACTTGACTTTACAATATTCGCTGTACCATCATCAAATGTATAAAGTTCATTAAATATAATGGAACTTAATATAAATTGGATTTGAATATCATTGATGCTTGCAACAAAAACCTTATCAAATTTAAGATTGGCAAACTTGCATTTAAGGGAAATAATCTGTCTAAGCAAATGAAAACGTTCAGTACGCTGATGCATTGAAAAAAATTGTTCACACTTAAAGCTCAATCTTTCTGCATAATAATCAAACTTTTTATTTTTAACTGAACAGAGCATAACCCCGTAAAAACGTTCATTAGGGTGTAGTTCAATAATCTTCTCTGCAATTAGGACTTGCAAAGGTGTATAACAAATTATTAAATTCATTGTTGTTTTTCTACCCTTTTTGTCATAAAAAATAATATAGGAATAATAATTATAGAGCCAATAATACTAGCATAAGGGACATATTCAATTTTAGTAAATGTTAATCCAATTAAGCTCACTATATAGGCTAATGTTGAAATCACAGAGCAAATAGAAATAAACTTATTCTTTCCATAATAAAATAGATAATTTACTAAGATAAAATAAGGAATAACTAATGCCGTAGAAAATAAAAAGAGCACGATATAATACTTAGTTCCAATAAATTGGTTTCCTAGTAGCCATACAACGATATTTTCTGGAATTAGCCACATCAATAATGCAGGCAAAGGAACAATCATAAAAGAATAGATCGCCCACTTATGCACCTGAGCTAAACTAATTCTTTTTTGTTTTAGGCTTTCAAAGAAATAAGGGATACAGGCTTTATTAACTGCTTGTAAAATTATCATCAAAATTGCTGCAATTTGAGCCCCCATTGCATAAAGCCCAAGATCAGCTTGGTTAAATTGATGGAAAATAAAAATTCTATCTAACTGTCCTTTTAAAAATAAACTAGCATTATGCAAAATAAGTGGTACACCAAATCCTAATAGATACATCAACGCTATTTTATACTGTTTGATCTGGTATTTTTTCTTTTGAGCTTTACCTTTATAGATAAAGTAAGCCAATAAAAATACTGCTATATTTGCAAATAAAATGGCTAAAATACGCTTTTCTACTAATTCTGTATCAAAATATTCGAGTAATAAAATAGTAAAAATAACTGAAAGTGCACTAGATAAGAATTGAATGATTGTATAAGGAATAGCTTGCTTTTGACACTGACGAATGCTTAATTGTACACCTAAGAATGATTGAAATATGGCTGAAAGAGCAATATATGCCATAATTTCTGATTGTAATAACCAGCAAACTAATAATATCAACCCACCGCTTACTAATGTATAAATATAGCCGATAGATACAACTAGATCTAAGCTACGTTTACCATATACATAAAAATAACGTGTAACAGCCCCTTCTTGACTTAAACCAACAAGGATAAAAAATAAAACAATATAGGTTTGATAATAAGAAAGTTCGCCAAATCCTTTTACACCTAATTTACGCGATAAATAAGGTAATAAAAGAAAGGGAATTGCTCTTGAAAGCAATTCTCCTATTAAATAAATAGCACTATCTTTAATTGCTTTCATTTAAATTTCTTTCTCAATTAAACTTTCTGCAAGTTGCAAATCGTGTGTTGCATCAATATCGACAGAACGATAAGTTGGCATCAAATAAAATTTAACTTGCGGAATAAAGAAATTCTGCTCGGCTAATAAACTCGCAATATCATTGATATAAATTGCACCATTTGCACGATACATTTTAGGTAACTGCTGGCGTGGAGCTTCAAAATCTTCTAATTTACGCACTGGCACAACCTGATCATCATCAAGTGAAAATGATTTATAAGGGTGATGCTCACATTCACAAGCTGAAACTACCGACTTGCAATGCCCAGATAAGAATAATTCCATTGCATTGCGTACATCTAAAGCAGTTCTGAGTGGGCTAGTGGGCTGGAATAATGCAGCAACTCCTTCTGTAATCTCCAATGTGGTTAAGCAATGAACAACGGCATCAATGGTTTTTGTATCACTTTGAGCCAATTCAACTGGGCGATGTAGTGCTTTAGCTCCATATTTTTCCGCTTCAGCTAAAATTTTATCGCCATCTGATGTAACTACAATTTCATCAAACATTCCTGATTCTTTTGCAGCTAATACTGCACGCCCTACTAATGAAATTCCGCCTACTAATTGTAAATTTTTATCTTTAATGCCTTTTGAGCCTGCTCTTGCTGGAATAATTGCAATTTTTTTCATAAATCTAACCGCTTTTAAAATAAATTTGTCGATATTTTAAGTTTAAACCCCATCGTAAACAATAGACAGCCCTGATCGAATAATGAATAATAAGCGTTATTTACTTACTTTGACATAATAGAATGTTTGAACTGACTAAAATTATTACGACAATGATTTTGTCGCCTTTTAATGTACTTATCTTATGGCTTTTTTCACTTATTTTAGCTCGTTTTAAATTTAAGAGACTTAGCTATCTCACTGCTTTCTTTGGTATTGCGATACTCTATATTTTTAGCATTCCCTATACATCACAAAAATTACACGACTCATTAGTAACTGAAGATAATTTAACGCTGGAAGATTATAAATCAGCTCAAGCTATTGTATTGCTAGGTGGTGGACTGCGTGATAGCAAAGAGTTATTTGCCAAGTTAGCCACCAATCAAATTGCGGCAGAACGTGTACGCTATGCCGCTTATCTACAAAAACAGACAGCGCTCCCTTTACTCATTACAGGCAGCAGCCCGAATGGCACATCAGAAGCTGCAGTAATGGCACAAGAGCTAAAAATGTTTTTTGATATTCCAACAGAGTGGATTGAAGATAAAGCAAAAACAACGAAAGAGAACGCTTTATTTAGCAAAGAAATCCTTGAAAAAGCTAATATTAAAAAAATTATTTTAGTTACAAATCAATGGCATATGATGCGATCTAAGTTGCTATTTGAGCGTGCAGGTTTTGAAGTACTACCTGCAAGTGTCGGTGCAGGCATTACCCCTGCGACTTATGGCTTAAATATGATGTACTTTATGCCACAATCAGGGGCATTACACAGTAATATGCACGCCCTGAAAGAATGGTTAGGTTATTGGAAAGAGAAGTAAGGGCGTATAAACCTTAAACACCATACTGCTTACGATATGCCATCATTTTAGGTAAGAATGGAGCATACTGTGCTGATTTTTCGAGATATTGTACTAAATCATCAAAATCAATAATAGAGAATACTTGGCATTGATAATCTCGTTCTACTTCTTGAATAGCAGAGAGTTCGCCTTTGCCTTTTTCTTTACGGTTTAGTGCAATCAGCACGCCTGCTAGGTTAGCTTTATTTATATTGATAATTTCCATTGATTCACGAATAGCTGTGCCCGCAGTAATCACATCATCGACTAATAAAATATTTCCGAATAAACCACTACCAATTAAATTACCACCTTCGCCGTGATCTTTCGCTTCTTTACGGTTAAAACAACAAGGTTTATCTACATCAAACTGGTTTGCTAGTGCAACAGCAACAGTTGTCGCAATTGGAATGCCTTTATAGGCTGGTCCGAATAGCACGTCAAATTCAATGCCACTCGTCTGAATTGCTTTGGCATAGAACTCTCCTAATCTAGCGAGATCTCGTCCTGTGTTAAATAAGCCTGCATTGAAAAAATACGGGCTTAATCTGCCTGATTTTAAGGTAAATTCACCAAATTTAAGCACGTTACGGCTTAAACAAAATTCAATAAAGTCGTGTTTGTATTGTTCCATTTTACTATCCTAGTTTGCAAAAAAGTCAATAAATCTTACCGCTTTTTATTCTGGGGTAATCCAATCTACCGACCAAGAACCTGTTCCTTCAGGTACAAGAACATTGGTCAAGTAAGGAAGAATTCTTTTCATCTGGCTTTCTAATTGCCAAGGTGGGTTGATGACAATCATTCCACTTGCCGTCATTCCACGTTGATCCGAATCGGGGCGGACAGCAAGTTCAATTTGTAGAATTTTACGGATACCTGTCGCTTCCAAGCCTCGCACAATGCGTTTAGTATGCTGGCGTAGCACCACAGGATACCAAATGGCATATACGCCCGTTGCAAAACGTTTATAGCCTTCAATAATTGCTTTTACCACCAATTCGTAATCTTCTTTTAATTCATAAGGCGGATCAATAAGCACTAGCCCACGTTTTTCTTTAGGGGGTAAAGCTGCTTTTAGCTGTTGAAAACCATTTTCTCGTTTAGTAACGACATTTCTATTTTTCGCAAATTCATTACGAAGTAATGGGAAATCATTTGGGTGTAACTCGGTGAGCAAGGCACGATCTTGTGAGCGAAGTTGTTGTACCGCTAATAATGGTGAACCTGTATAAAAACGTAGTTTATCTTTATTGATCTTTTTAATTTCATTGAGATACAGTGCGACTTCTTCAGGTAAATCATCACGCTCCCATAAACGAGCGATACCCTCGATATATTCCCCCGTCTTTTCTGCTTCGGCACTCATTAAACTATAACGTCCTGTACCAGAATGGGTATCTAAGTAAAAGAACCCTTTCTCTTTTTGTTTAAGTGCGTCCAAAATTAAGGTTAAAACGATATGTTTTAACACATCAGCGTGATTGCCTGCGTGGAAACTATGACGATAACTAAGCATTTTTATTCTCTTTCTTGTAAAATAGCTCTTATTTTAGCGTATTTCCAACTATTAAACTATTTATTGTTATTAATTATGAACACTTTAAGCATTGAGAATGGCTGGTTACTTGAGCAAAAAAAAGTCATTTCTCCCCATTTTGACCCACGTCCATTTAATGACGATATTTCACTCCTTGTCATTCATTACATTAGTTTACCCCCCGATGAATTTGGTGGCGATTTTATTGATCGCTTTTTTCAAGGGAAACTTGATCCAACAGAACATCCTTATTTTGAAGAAATTAAAGACTTAAAAGTATCTGCTCACTGTTTAATCAATCGTCAAGGAAAGATCACACAGTATGTTAATTTTAATGATATGGCTTGGCACGCAGGTGTATCTTGTTTTGAGGGGAGAGAAAAATGCAATCAATTTTCTATTGGTATAGAGTTAGAAGGAAGCAACAATCAACCATTTACTCAAGCACAATACCAAACCTTAGCACAACTTACCCAAGTTATTATGCAGACATACCCTAAAATTACGCCTGAAAGGATTGTAGGACATTGTGATATTGCCCCAGAACGAAAAATTGACCCTGGGCAGTATTTTGATTGGGAATATTATCAGTATTTACTATCAACAATGTAGTATTGTTGCAATAAACAAGCGGTGAGATTTTCAAATAATTTTGCAAAATTTTTACTAAATCACACCGCTTATTTCTAAATGATGCTGTGAGTATTGAAACTTACAGAAGCCCCAATACTTTCCGTCCGTTAATACTTGCGATATTTGCCATCTCGTCTAAATTGGTAAAACGGCAACCTGCAGATAATAAGCTCAATTCTTGCCACATATCGCCTTCGCATAGAGGAACCATATAATCACAGATGTTGTCTGTGCCAACAGCAACGGTAATGCCTTCAGGGATCATTTCATCAGCAGGCGTTAGGGCATTATGGAAAGGCAGCACTTCATCTTTGCGAGGGCTATCAATCCACGCCATAGGGCAAGCGATAACCATCATTTCACAGGCTTTCATTTTTTTATACAGCATTTGACGATATTCTCTTGGGTGAGCACCAATAGAGATACCGTGAATAGCCACAACACGCCCTTGCATTCCGTGTTCTATTGATTTATCACATAATTGCTCAGTTTCTTTTTCTTTTGGCGTGTTAAATTGATCAACGTGGACGTGCAACATCTTACCTTGTGATTTTGCTGTTTCCATTAGAATATCCATTGCTTCCAAACCTTTACCGTAATCCAACTCATCACGATAAGGCAAACCACCAATCATATCTACCATTTCAGAGCCAATATCAAACCACTTACGAGCATTAGGCTCAATCACGCCTTTTAAGGTTTGGTTTGCAAATTTTAATATAATGTCATTTTTATAGACTTCACGAGCTTTATGAGCTGCAATAATCGCTCTATCTTCACAGACTTGGTCAATATCCACGAAAGTTCCGAATGCCGTTACCCCTTGAGAAATCATTAGTTCAATAGCTTGGCTAAAACGGCGATAGTAATCTTCAACGCTAGATTGACGTTTTACTTCATCAACTAAATCCCATTTTTGCTGTAAATTTGCTTCCTGATAAATTTTGATTTTTTCAGGTGTCATCGTAAAGGCACGATCAGCGTGAGCGTGGGAATTTACCCAACCGCCTTTTTTGATAACTTCATCACGAATATGACTTTTTAGCGTACGAATCAATTGGCTCATTCTTTCTGTATCCTTAATGTATAACTATTTTATAAATTTTAGGCAAAAAAAAGATCTCTACAATGTAGAGATCTTCCGTATAAATAATAGAAAAACTGCTAAATCTTGATATTTTTTGAGATTTAGCAATGTGAATTTGGTTGTCATTTGAATTTGGTTATATTGCATTTCTAGTTCCCTGTTGGCACTAGGCGGATAGTATAATTTTATCGGGAATGAAATGCAAACGTTTGCGGGAAATTAAGCGGGTAGATCTTTCAATAATTTTTCAATCACACGAGAAACTGCAAAAAAGCCAAATGTAGCTGTTACCATTGTTGCGGCTCCAAACCCGTTGGCACAATTCATTGTAGCTGAGATTTCACAGCCTTCTTGCATTTTGGGGAAAATCAATGGCTGAGTTGAGAAAACGCAATCAATACCAAATTTACGTTTGGGATTTTGACTAAAATGATATTCTTTGCGTAACAAACTACGGACTTTTGACGCTAAAGGATCTTGAATAGTCTTACTCAAATCGGTAATTTGAATTTGTGTCGGATCTGTTTGCCCACCAGCTCCGCCAGTAGTAATAAGTTTGATTTTATGACGCTTACAATAAGCAATAATACCAGCTTTAACACGAACACTATCAATTGCATCAATAACATAGTCATAGCCTTGATTCAGATATTCAGCTAGGTTATCAAGAGTAATAAAATCATCAATGATATGCACTTCACATTCAGGATTGATTTTTAAAACCCTTTCCCTCATTACTTCTGTTTTTAGCTTGCCAATTTCGCCAGACATTGCGTGAATTTGACGATTGATATTGGTTACACAAATGTCGTCCATATCAATAAGTGTTAGTTTACCGATACCTGAGCGAGCAAGTGCTTCCACAGCCCAAGATCCGACACCACCAATGCCGATAACACAAATGTGTGCTTGTTGTAAGCGATTTAATCCTGCTGGCGTATAAAGGCGACCAATACCACCGAAACGTTGTTCGTAATTATCTATTCTTGTCATCTTATTTAATAACTCTATAAATTTAATGGGGTGTGAAATAACTTAAAGTTATATCTTTTAACATATTTTTTACAATTTTGACTAGACATTTATATTTTTTGTCTGTACTCTGAAAGAGCGATAGGTGATCGTAATCTTTAAATCTTTAAATTTCAATAAGTTAGTAAGGAGACTTTATGAAAGAATTTTTATCCGATGTTTTAGATAGTGCAAGTAAACAACTAGATAAGGCTAAAAAAGCATTAGATGAATCTATTGAAAAAGGTAAAGAGCTTGCCGAAAATGCAAAAGACAAAGCTGAAGATCTGAAAGATGCTGCGGCTGATAAAGCAGAAGAAGCAAAAGACAAAGCTGAAGATCTGAAAGATGCCGCTGCTGATAAAGTAGAAGAAGCTAAAGATAAAGCTGAAGAGTTAAAAGATGCCGCTGCTGATAAAGTAGAAGAAGCAAAAGACAAAACTGAAGATTTGAAAGATTCTGCTGAAAGTAAATTTGATGAAGTTAAGAATGCACTAGAAGAAGTAGAAGGCGATGCAACTGATAAATATAACGAAGCTAAAGCTAAAGTAGCTGAATTAACAGAAGATGCTAAAAATGACTGTAACAGTAAGTTTGAACAAGTAAAAGATAGCGTTGCTTCGTTCGCTGATGCAGTTGGTGAAAAAGTTGATCAAGCGAAAGCATCTGTGGCTGGAACTTTGGATTCACTAGGCAAAGCAATCCAAGATAAAGCCGCTGAGTGGAAAGATGCAGATAAAAAATAAATAGCACCTATTCCCTATTCTCTAAAAATGAGTAATAGATAAAAAGCATAGGACAAATAGTTGCTAAAACAGCTTAAAGCCTTATATGTAGAAGATCAGACTTGATCTGATAAATCATTATAAAAATGAGCGTTTCCCGTTTAGAATATAAGTGTCTAAATTTAATCTAAACAAAAAGGAAACGCTTATGTTTTATTACTGACAACCCTCTCATTAAACACAAGACTGGTTTACTCAATTTAGCCGAAGAATTAGGCAATATATCCCAAGCCTGTAAGCTAATGGGAATGAGCAGAGATACGTTTTATCGTTACCAACAAGCCGTTGAAAAAGGTGGCGTTGAAGCATTGCTAAATCAAAATAGACGTGTCCCTAATCTAAAAAATCGTGTGGATGAAGCTACTGAGCAAGCAGTAGTGAAATTCGCATTAGATTTCCCTGCTTATGGGCAAGTGCGAGCGAGCAATGAACTCCGTAAACAAGGCATCTTTGTCTCCGCAGGTGGCGTACGTTCTATTTGGTTGCGACACAATTTAGCGAACTTCAAACAGCGTTTAAATGCGTTGGAAAAAGAAGTGGCTGAGAAAGGGATTATTTTAACTGAAAACCAAGTTCAAGCACTTGAGCGTAAGAAAGAAGATGATATGGCTAGCGGTGAAATTGAAACCGCACATCCAGGTTATCTGGGGTCGCAAGATACCTTTTATGTTGGCACGCTCAAAGGCGTTGGGCGTATTTATCAACAGACGTTCGTCGATACTTACAGTAAAGTGGCATTTGCAAAACTGTATACAATGAAGACCGCTATTGCGAGTGCGGATATGTTGAATGATAAAGTGTTACCCTACTTCGAGAGCCAAGGCTTACCGATGTTACGTATATTAACGGATAGGGGTAGCGAGTACTGTGGGAAAGTGGAAAATCACGATTATGAGCTTTATTTGGCGATAAATGATATTGAACACACCAAAACGAAAGTCAAACACCCACAGACGAATGGTATTTGTGAACGTTTTCACAAAACGATTTTACAGGAATTTTATCAAGTGGCATTCAGAAAGCGAATTTATACGGATTTAACGCAACTTCAAGCAGACTTAGATGAATGGTTGATGTATTATAACCATCATCGAACGCATCAAGGAAAAATGTGCTGTGGAAGAACACCAATGGAAACGCTACTTGATGGAAAACGGATTTGGGCAGAAAAGAATTTAAGCTCAAATTAATCTGACAGACACCTAGCTTCTAAATGGGAGACTGTCAGATTAGGTTTGATCTTCTACACCATATTATAAGGCTTTAAGCTTTCTTTTAAAGATGACGTAAAGACTGCTTTTTGCTATTATTCTCCGATTCGGAAATATAGTACTCAAAATAAATTATTTAAATTTTATCATTGATACAACTTTCTTCATTGTGGTTTTAATAATTTATTTATGAAAAATATCCTAAGAAATATATTGAACAATATGATTAATAGAATAGAAGATGTTGTTTATACTAGACCTAGTCAGTAAGAATAATTAGCAATATACATTATAATTGTTTGGTTCTGTAGCTATATAAAATTAAGATATGAACCTAAATTATTGACAAAATCTTTTTTCATTCAGACGCACTCTGATCTGCGTCCCTATAAGGAAGATTATAACTGATTGAAAAATAACATATTTTATTTTGTTGTGCAGATCACGTTGGTGTCCGTTTATTAAATATAACAAATTAGGGTTCGTCATCAGTCTGGCTCATATCTATTAAGATATGAGCCATTTTTAATGAATATGAATAAAGATTTAATTACATTTCAGTTAAATCAAGATTTTTTGTTTCTTTTGATGCAAATAATGCTAAGAGAGTGATGAGTGCATTGACAGCTAAATAAATACCTACCCCTAAGATGCCGTATGCAGCATTGATTTTGATTGCAAAAGTTGCGGCAATCGTTGCACCTACAATAGAAGCAAAGTTATAAGCAAGTGATGCACCAGAATAACGTACTTCTGTTGGGAATAATTCTGGTAATAAAGCAGCCATCGGACCGAATGTCATACCCATAAAGCTCATACCAATCACAAGGAAGATAAATACGCTTACTGGTGTACCATTTGATAAGAAATATGGCATACATAATCCGAAAATCCCAATTCCAGCAGTTACATAAATTAACCATTTACGGCGACCAATTTTATCTGCAAAGATGCCCGAAATACTCACAAATGCCCCAAATACAATTGCACTTAATAGTAATAAACCTGTGAAAGTATTTGGCTCAATTCCTAATCCCATTGGGTGACCAGCTTCAGATAGTTTTGCTGGTGTTCTTGAATATACTTGTGCGAAAGCGGTCATAATATAGAACAGTACATAGGTTGCAGTCATAATGAATGTGCCTAAAATAAGTGGTTTCATATGATGTCTAAATACTGCACTTACAGGTGCTTTTTGTGTTTTACCTTTCTCTTCAGCTTCGCGGAAAACGTGGCTCTCGTGAAGTGTTAAGCGAACCCATAGACCCACTGCAACTAATACAATAGATGAAATAAATGGAATACGCCAAGCCCATTCAACTAACGCTTCTTTACCAAAGGTATAACTTACTAGGAAGAATGCACCATTTGCTAAGAATAATCCAATTGGTGCACCTAATTGTGGGAATGTGCCATACCAAGCACGTTTACCATCTGGTGCATTTTCAGTTGCAACTAGTGCTGCACCACCCCATTCGCCACCTAAACCAATACCTTGTCCGACACGACACAAGCATAGTAAAACAGTCGCCCAAATACCTATACTTTCATAGTTTGGTAAAAGACCGATAGTAACAGTTGATAAGCCCATTAGGAGTAATGAGGCAACTAATGTTCTTTTACGTCCGATTTTATCGCCAAAGTGTCCGAATAAAGCCGAGCCAATTGGGCGAGCAAAGAACGCCAAAGCAAGGGTTGAAAGAGAGAAAAGTTCATCAGAAACAGGGTCGCCACTTTTGAAAAATTGAGTATTAAAAACTAATACCGCAGCGGCAGCATAAATATAGTAGTCAAAAAATTCAATTGCTGTACCAATCATTGAGGCGATAGCAACTTTCTTAGGATCGTTCCTTAAAGTATGTGTAGAAGTCATTTTGTAATTCTCATATAGTAAAAATGAAGTGCGGATATTATTATTTTTAAATAAAGAAAACAACTGTATAAATTCATCTAGATGGTCTTTGTATTTTATAAAAAACTAAATTTTTATTCCTCCTTAGAGAATAACTCCAAATTGATATAAATTCACATTTGCTCTATCTGTTTATGTTAAAAAAACGTGAGAAAATTTTTTATTCAGAATGGTGGGTGAAATATGAGCATTATTGTAGTGGTAAGCAAGTATATGAAAATTCATATTACAATGTGAGTAATAAGCGGCTGGGAAATGGTAAATTTTTACAAAAATCCAACCGCTTTATAGTAAGTCAGTCTTGCAAAATCCTTTTTTGTGCGTATAATTCGCAAGCCCAGCCACGCTTTATTTTTTAATCCTTGCCTTCAACGCTGGTGGCTGGCAACATTGAAGGCTGTTAAACCCGTAAGGATAGTCAATGCGTCACTACGAAATCGTTTTTATGGTTCATCCGGACCAAAGCGAACAAGTACCTGGTATGATTGAACGTTATACCGCTTCTGTAACAGAAGCAGGCGGTCAAGTTCACCGTTTAGAAGATTGGGGTCGTCGTCAATTAGCTTACCCAATCAACAAACTTCATAAAGCACACTATGTGTTAATGAATGTAGAAGCGCCACAAAGCGTAATCGATGAGTTAGAAACTAACTTCCGTTATAACGATGCAGTTCTTCGTAACTTAGTCGTTCATACTAAAACAGCAGTAACTGAAGCATCTCCAATGCTTAAAGCTAAAGATGAGCGTAAAGCTCCTGAAGCAGTAGCTGAAGTTGAAGCAGAGGATGCAGACGAGTAATTCGTCTATTGATAACTGTTTAATCCTAACTGGTAATGTTGCTAGTTCAATTAAACAGAGCCAAAGCCCGATTGGTATTAAAAATTATCGCTTTTGGTTAGAACATCGTTCAATACAACAAGAAGCAAATTTACAACGCCAAGCGTGGTGCAAAATCGAAGTGGTTTTGAATGGCAATCAATTTAGTACAATAACCCAACAAATAATGGTCGGTGCTAAAGTAAGAGTAAAAGGTTTTCTTCATACTCACAGAAACTATAATGGTTTACACCAATTAGTATTACACACCGAACAAATTGAATTTATAGATTAGGAGAAGCCAAATGGCACGTTATTTCCGTCGTCGTAAGTTCTGCCGTTTTACAGCGGAAAATGTTGTTGAAATCGATTACAAAGATATCGCTACATTAAAGAACTACATTTCAGAAAGCGGCAAAATTGTTCCAAGCCGTATCACAGGTACTCGTGCGAAGTATCAACGTCAATTAGCTCGTGCAATCAAGCGTGCACGCTACCTTGCGTTACTTCCATACACTGACAATCATCAGTAATTAGAGAGGAAGAGTACAATGCAAGTTATTTTATTAGACAAAGTTGCTCAACTTGGTACTGTTGGTGACCAAGTTACCGTTAAAGCTGGTTTCGCTCGTAACTACTTAATCCCACAAGGTAAAGCAGTTATGGCAACAGCAGCAAACATTGCTCATTTTGAAGCTCGTCGTGCAGAATTAGAAGCTAAAGCAGCTGAAGCATTAGCAGCAGCACAAGCTCGTGCAGCATCATTAGCTAACTTAGCAGCTATCGTAATCACATCAAAAGCAGGTGATGACGGTCGTTTATTCGGTTCTGTTGGTGCTCGTGATATTGCTGATGCAATCACAGCAGCAGGCGTTGCAGTAACAAAAAGTGAAGTTCGTCTTCCAGAAGGTGCGTTACGTACTACTGGTGAACACGAAGTGAAGTTACACTTACACGCAGAAGTAAATGCAACTGTAACTATCAACGTAGTTTCAGAATAATTTATCCATCTATTTTATTAAATAGATTTATTATTAAGGGCTAGTTCTAAAACAGAGTTAGCCCTTTAGTTTTTTCTATTACACCTACTTTTTGGAGGTAAATAAATATTTTTCATAATATTTATTTACCTTGAAATAGACGTTTTTAATGTGGTTTTAGGGGATTTATCAATATATCGCTGAATAGTTTTAACTGAGCATTTATATTTAATGGTGAGTTCTTTGTAGGTCTGTTTTCCTTGCGAATAATCGAACCAAATGTCAGCAGGATTTATTTCATATTGAAAGGTGAATGCTGATAGTGTGTTTACACCGTTTTATTGATCGCACCTTAAAGCAAGAAAGGTAGATTGTTCAATTAATCTACCTTTGAATTATTGTGTTTAAAATTTATTCATCTTCAAAGCGTTTAGCTTTGTATTGTGGGTTCATTAGGTTTTCCACAGAAAGAATATCATCAAGTTGTTCTTCTGTGAGTAAGCCTCTTTCTAATACCACTTCACGCACACTTCTGCCTGTTGTTGCACAAATCTTACCTACAATATCACCTTCGTGGTGACCGATAAATGGATTTAGGTAAGTGACGATACCGATAGAGTTAAATACATAGCTTTCGCAGATTTCTTTATTTACGGTAATACCATCAATACATTTATCGCGTAAATTTACACAAGCATTTGAAAGAATATCAATGGATTCAAACATAGCTTGTCCGATAACTGGTTCCATTACGTTGAGTTGTAATTGACCTGCTTCTGCAGCAAAGGTAACTGCAGTATCGTTACCAATAACTTTAAAGCAAACTTGGTTTACTACTTCTGGTACAACAGGGTTTACTTTTGCTGGCATAATTGATGAGCCTGCTTGTAGTTCTGGTAAGTTAATTTCATTTAAACCAGCACGTGGGCCTGATGAAAGTAAGCGTAAGTCATTACATACTTTTGAAAGTTTTACTGCGGTACGTTTTAATGCACCGTGTACCATTACATAAGCACCACAGTCAGAGGTTGCTTCAATTAAGTTTTCTGATAGGACGCAAGGTAATTGTGTGACTTCTGAAAGATATTTAACCGCTAGTTCAGCATAACCTGTTGGTGTGTTTAATCCAGTACCGATTGCTGTTGCTCCTAAGTTTACTTCTAACAGTAATTCAGCGGTGCGTTTTAAGTTTCTGACTTCTTCATCAAGTAATACTGAGAACGCTTTAAACTCTTGTCCAACAGTCATTGGAACTGCATCTTGTAATTGAGTACGTCCCATTTTTAATACATTGGCAAATTCATTGGCTTTGTTCTCAAAGCCTTGTTGTAAGTAAAGTACTTTTGCAATTAAGTGCATAATACTGTTATAAACAGCGATACGGAAACCAGTAGGGTAAGCATCATTAGTCGATTGGCTTGCATTGACGTGATCCATTGGATTTACATATTGGTATTCACCTTTTTTATGACCTAAAATTTCAAGGGCTAAGTTGGCAACTACTTCATTGGTATTCATATTAACTGAAGTACCAGCTCCTCCTTGATAAACATCAGATGGGAATTGATCCATACAGCGACCATTTACTAAAATCTCATCACAAGCTTGTACGATTGCTTTTGCTACCTTTTTCGGAATTGCACCTAATTCACCATTAGCAAGGGCAGTAGCTTTTTTTACCATTACCATACCACGAACAAATTCTGGAACGTCCGAAATAACACTCTTAGAAATGTTAAAGTTCTCAACAGCTCTTAGGGTATGGATTCCCCAATAAACATCATTTGAAACTTCGCGTTCACCTAATAAATCAACTTCAATACGTGTATTACTCATAATATGTTCCTTCTAGTGATGTAACAATTTATGGCGTAATCATAGCGATTTTAGTAGCAAAAAAATGTGATCTAAATCATATTTTTACAAAGGGTAGGGCGATATAAATTACCGATTCGGATTAGTTTTTTTTATAAGAAAGGTGTATAAAGAAAAAGCACCTGAAATTAGGTGCTTTTAAATCAACTATTTGATAATAGTAAGCTCGCGTACTTTTAGCTCAGTTTTGTTCCATTCACTATCAATTTCACCATAAAGACGAACTTTATCTTGCGAAGAAACATTTTGTCCACGCCAAATGTGGTTGTCAATTTCTACACGAATCTGACCGCTTTCATCTGCAATGATATATTCATCATTATCAACCTGACTTAAAATTCTACCTTCGATGGTCACATAGCTGTCATCTCGAGCAGATAATGCTTGTTTAATACTAATGGTTTGTGATGGTGTATTTGCACCAAAAGTTTGTTGTTGATGCATTGTGTTATTATTACAGGCTGTTAAGCCTAAAACAGCGGCAACGATTGAGATAGCTGCTAATTGTTTCATTATCTTACTCCAAATTAACGAGAAATACGTTTTACATCAATTTCAGTTCTGCCATCATCTTTATCAACTTGCCCGTAGATTCTTACTTTAGTTTTTGGTGTTGCTTGTAAGCCACCCCATAAATCATCATCAATTTCTACACGAATTTGACCTGTTGAATCTTTGAAAGTGTATTTTTCATCGCCAACTTTATTTACAATATAACCGCTTAATGAAACATAGGTGTCATCGTAAGCTTTTTTCGCTTGTGCAACGGTTGAAACATTTTGTGTAGAGCTAGAACCACCGTTAAAACCACCATTATTTGAATTACCTTGGAATCCTGCAAATGCTGATGTAGAAATAGCTAAGGTGGCGGTTAAAGCGATTAATTTTTTCATTAAAAATCTCCAAAAGATTAAAGTTAAAAAATGTAGAATATTCTACTCAGATTGTTGACAAAGTCTTTTTTCATTCGGACGCCAAGCGTGGCGTCCCTACAAGGAAAAACTATAACCAATTGAAAAATAAACATTTTATTTTTTTTGTGTGGGGACGCCACGCTTGGCGTCCACTCATTAAATCAACAAATTAAGGTTTGTCATCAGTCTGTGTAGAAATATTCTACTTCGTGTTTACGATGCTATTAGACCAGCAAAATCTTAAAAAAATCTTAAGAAATTAAAATTTTTGATTTTTATTCGAATGCATAGCCGTGTGGTGCAAGTTCTTGCTTATCTAAATAGGCTTTGCCATTTTCTAAATATAGCCTGTTACTACAAAACCATTCAATAACAAGAGGATAGCAACGATGTTCTTGTTCATATACTCGTTCAATAACATCATCTAATACATCATCAGGATAGATTGGTACTTTGGCTTGAAGAATGATTGCACCACCATCTACTTCTTCGTTCACAAAATGGATTGTCATTCCGTGTTCGGTATCACCAGCATCCATTGCTCGTTGATGAGTATTCAAACCAGCATACTTAGGTAGCAAAGAAGGGTGAATATTGATAATTTTACCTGTAAAACGTTGAGTAAATTCAGGTGTAAGAATTTTCATATAGCCTGCAAGCACAATCAAATCAGCATTTAATTGTTCAATTTTTTCAGCAATAGCAGTATCCATTGCAAGATTATCTGTAAATTGTTTGCGAGAAAAAACAAAGGTAGGAATATTCACTTTTTCGGCTCGTGCTAAACCGTAAGCAGTCGGTTTATTCGATATTACTGCAACAATTTTTCCGTGAATATAGCCAGAAGTAGTTGCATCAATAATAGCTTGTAAATTTGAGCCATTACCTGAAATCAGGACGACAATATTTTTCATATTTTGTAAATTTTAAGAAAAAAAGAACCGCTTGCACTCTTGCAAGCGGTTAGTTTAAGAAAATATTTTACAGAATTTCCACTTGCTCTGCGTTTGGTTCACGATTTTCAATTTTACCGATCACCCAAGCATTTTCGCCAGCTTGTTCTAATAAAGCTAATGCGGTTTCAACATCTGCACTAGGTAATGCAATAACCATACCTACACCACAGTTGAAAGTACGATACATTTCATAGCGACTAATGTTACCTTTCTCTTGTAACCATTTGAATGCAGGTTGCCATTCCCAGCTTGTTTCATTGATAACCGCTTTTACATTTGGTGGTAATACGCGAGGGATATTTTCCCAGAAACCACCACCTGTTAAGTGAGCAATAGCGTGTACATCTGTTTGTTTAATTAATTGTAAGATTGATTTTACATAGATCTTAGTAGGTGCTAAGAAATGCTCGCTTAATGGTTTTCCTTCAAGTAGATCTTCTGCTTTTGCTCCACTTACTTCTAATACCTTGCGGATAAGTGAATAGCCATTTGAGTGTGGGCCACTTGAACCCAATGCAATCAGGGTATCCCCAACTTTTACATTTGAGCCATCAATAATTTCAGATTTCTCAACAACACCTACACAGAAACCTGCTAGGTCGTAATCACCAGCGTGATACATTCCAGGCATTTCTGCTGTTTCACCACCAACTAATGCACAGCCTGATTGTTCGCAACCATTTGCAATACCTTTAATCACAGAGCTTGCTACATCAACATCAAGTTTACCTGTTGCGTAATAGTCTAAAAAGAAGAGCGGTTCTGCACCTTGTACAACAAGATCATTCACACACATCGCAACTAAATCAATCCCAATAGTGTCGTGTTTATTTAAATCAATAGCAAGGCGTAATTTTGTACCTACGCCATCAGTACCAGATACTAAAATAGGCTCTTTATATTTGGTTGGTAATGCACATAATGCACCAAAACCGCCTAATCCCCCCATTACTTCAGGGCGACGTGTACGTTTAACATCTGCTTTGATTCGTTCGACTAATTCATTACCTGCGTGAATATCAACGCCTGCATCTTTATAACTTAGTTGTGTTGTCACAGAAAAAACCTCATAAAATAAAAAGACGGCGAATTATACCATTAAAGCAAACGTTTGCGGTAGCAAAATAACAATTAAAAGCGATAATTACTCATTAAAAGATCAGTAAAGTTAGAAAAATTCATTTGCTAAATGTTAAGACTTCTGCTATTTATACGCGCCTTTATTTAAAAGCCCCTAAACGCTGTAGTTGTATTATTAGGGAAATATCACAAAAAACAGGAGTGACCTATGACTAAAGTGGCAAATACCACTTCGCTTAGTTTATTAGCTTTGGCTGGTGTAAATCCTTATCAACTAGGTAAAGATGAAGAATATATGGATGATGCTCAAATTGAGCATTTCCGCAAAATTTTAAAAGCGTGGCACGCACAAATAATGGAAGAAGCAGAGCGTACAAAGAGCCAAATGCAAGATGATGTGACTAACTTTGCAGATCCTGCTGACCGTGCAACTCAAGAAGAAGAGTTTAGCTTAGAATTGCGTAATCGCGATCGTGAGCGTAAATTACTTAAAAAAATTGAACAAACGTTAATCAAACTTGATTCTGGTGATTATGGCTACTGTGATGCGTGTGGCGTAGAGATCGGATTAAAACGTTTAGAAGCACGTCCAACAGCGGATTTATGTATTGATTGTAAAACTCTTGCTGAAATCCGTGAAAAACAAATGGGTGGCTAATTAAATTAGCGAGATAGAAAAGCGGATAGCAATAGCTATCCTCTTTTTTATTGATAAATTTTTGTCTCCAAATTTGAGGTGTTTTATTTTAAATTATATTAAGTCGCTTTTTTCTCGCTCCAAAAAGAGCAAAAAGCAATCGTTTGTCGAAACAACGGAATTACAGTCTTCCACAAATTTAGCTCATTCAGTATTAAATAATACTGATGTGCATTCGGTTGCAAAGAAAAAACGTCATCGTAAATCTCATCAGCAAGCAGTTCCAGCACATATTGTGCATAAAAAATTTACTGTGAATGCAAGCCAGTTTGGTATCGGGTTAAAAGACTTTCCCAATAATGCTATTTCTATTGTAACTAAATTGCAGAAAAGTGGTTATGAAGCCTATATTGTGGGTGGTTGTATTCGTGATTTACTGCTAGGTTATAAAGCGAAGGATTTTGATATCGCAACCAACGCTCGCCCAGAAGAAATTCAGAAAATTTTTGGGCGTCAATGTCGTTTAATTGGTCGCCGTTTTCGTTTAGCACATATTGTGTATGGTCGAGAAATTTACGAAGTTGCAACTTTTCGAGCGGAACACCACAACAATGCTAACGAAAAGATGTCAAAAACGAGCGATTCAGGAATGCTATTGCGTGATAATGTTTATGGTACTTTGCGTGAAGATGCTGAACGCCGCGATTTTAGCGTCAATGCACTCTATTACGATGTTACGCATAATTTAATTTTTGACTTTTTTAATGGTATTGAAGATCTTAAAGCAAGTCGTTTATCACTGATAGGTGACCCTGTTATACGTTATCAGGAAGATCCTGTGAGAATGTTGCGTGCTGTACGTTTTATGGCAAAGCTAGATATGTTTTTAGTGCGTGAGAGCGATGAACCGATCCGCAAAATGACACATCTGCTTAGCCACATTCCGCCAGCTCGTTTATTTGATGAATCACTCAAATTATTACAATCAGGTTATGGGTTAAAAACCTATGAATTGATGCGTAAATATGGTTTATTTGAACAATTATTCCCTGTTTTAGCCCCATTTTTTACCGAAAAGAGTGATTCCAATACAGAGAGAATGATTGTAAAAGCACTAAACTCAACTGATGAACGCCTTCGTGATAATTTAAGAGTTAATCCAGCATTCTTATTTGCTGCGCTATTATGGTATCCATTGCGTGAAAAAATTGATGAATTAAAAAATGAAGGGGGCTTAAATAGCCACGATGCGATGATGTTGGCGGCTAACGAGATTTTGGCTCAAAGTGCCAAATCAGTTGCGCTACATCGCCGCTATACTTCTGTTATTCGCGATATTTGGGCTTTGCAATTCCAATTTCCAAAACGTACGGGTAAACGGCCTCAGCAGACATTAGAGCATATTAAATTTAGAGCTGGATTTGACTTGCTGGTAATGCGAGCAGAAATTGAAGGTGGTGATTTAGTTGAATTAAGTGCGTGGTGGCACGAATTTCAGTTTAGTAACGAAAATCAACGGAGTGATTTGCTGAAAAATGTGAAGAATATCCCAACTTTTCGTGATGAGGAGACAAAGAAAAAGCGTAAACCACGCCGTAAATTCTACCGTAAGAAAAAATCAGTGAGTGGTAATAATCTGAATCAAGGATAAGCTAAAATGAAAAAAACAATACATACGGCGTATGTTGCATTAGGTTCTAATTTAGATAACCCTATCGATCAGCTTAAACAAGCGGTAAGATCATTGCAAACATTTACAATGAATTTATCGGTTAGCCCTTTTTACGGCAGTAAACCATTAGGACCACAAGATCAACCTGATTATGTAAATGCAGTAGTAAAATTTGATACGGATCTCACCGCTATTGAATTACTAGATAAATTACAGAGTATCGAAAATGAACAAGGAAGAGTACGTTTACGCCATTGGGGGGAACGCACCTTAGATTTAGATATTTTGCTTTATGATAATCAGCAAATTCAAATGGAAAGATTAACTGTTCCTCATTATGATATGCATAATCGTGAGTTTGTGATTGTACCGTTATATGATCTAACCCCCGATCTAAAACTACCCAATGGGCAAAAGGTATCAGATCTTTATCAACAATTTAAACAGCATCAAATGGTTGTGTTAAGCACAACCATTTGAGAATGGTAAGTACTGAATCAGCTTTAAAAAAGTAGTGATTTATGCTATTTTCACCATAATTTTTATCCATTAAGGCAATATAAATGTCAATTACATTAACAACCAAACAAAAACAATACTTAAAAAGTTTAGCTCACCATTTAAACCCCGTTGTAATGCTAGGCGCTAATGGATTAACCGAAGGTGTGCTTGCAGAAATTGAAAATGCACTTAATCATCACGAATTGATTAAAGTGAAAATTGCAGGGGCAGATCGTGAAGTTAAACAGCTTATTATTGATGCGATTGTGCGAGAAACTAAAGCTGTATCTGTACAAACAATCGGACACGTTTTAGTGCTATATCGTCAAAGTGAAGAGAAGAAAATTCACTTACCGAAAGCAACAAAAGCGATTTAATTTGCAAATTTAGTAATGAACAGACCGCTTGTTAGCCAAGCGGTTTTTTTATAAAGCGTAGTTTTATAAGGGTAATGGCGTGATCAAAAAACTCACATTTTTTACATTTTTGATGTTAATTATTCCACTTGTGGCTTGGGCAATAGAGTGGCAATGGGCGTTGGATACAAATTTACAGATGAGAGAGCTAGATTTGGGGTTATTTATTCTCACTGAAACTGGTTCTACTCCTTATGCTCTGATTACCTGTGTACTATTTATGTTATGGTTAATGTGGCTTACCCGTAAACATTATTCGTGGTTTTTAGTTGGCTTTATTTGTGCAAGTTCGGTAGTCGGCACACAAATTATTAAAGAAGGAGCAAAAGCGGTATTTAAAGAACCACGTCCTTTTGTTACTCAGATGTTCCAAACAGAAACAGAACGTTTTTATGCGTTACCAAAAGTTGAACAAGAAAAACAGGTTTTAACCTTTAGCCAGCCTGATATCTCGTTTGTAACGGAACATCAAGCCGATGAATTAGGTTATTCTTTTCCATCTGGGCATACGATTTTTTCGGTATCTTGGCTATTAGTTTTTGCAGGCTTTTTATTTAGATTAAGTGGGCAAGCGGTTATTTTGACTCAAATTTTTGCAATTTTATGGGCTGGTTTGATGTTGATCAGTCGTTTACGTTTGGGAATGCACTATCCTATTGATCTATTTGTTAGTACGTTGATCTCGTGGGTATTTCACTTGATTATTTTCGTTTGGGTAATTCCTTATCTATCACAATGGCAACGGTTTAAAAAGAGAGGGTAACAATGAACTATTATTATGGCTTAGACATTGGCGGAACAAAAATTGAGCTTGCGGTATTTAATGATAAATTAGAGAAATTGTATAGCGAACGTGTACCAACCCCACAAACTAGTTATGACGATTGGTTATATACTATTGAAACCTTGGTGCGTAATGCTGATGCAAAATTTAATACCAAAGGTTCAGTTGGTTTAGGATTACCGGGTTTTGTCAATCGTGAAACGGGTGTTGCGGAGATTACTAATATTAAAGTGGCAGACGGTAAAACTATTATTAAAGATTTGACCGAGCGTTTAGGACGAGAAGTCCGAGCCGAGAATGATGCTAACTGTTTTGCCCTTTCAGAAGCGTGGGATGAAAATAACCAACAATATTCTACTGTCTTAGGCTTAATTTTAGGTACGGGCTTTGGTGGTGGATTTGTTTTTGACGGTAAAATCCATTCGGGGCGTATTGGAATGGCAGGAGAAGTTGGACATATTCAACTTAACTATCACGCACTAAAATTATTAGGGTGGGATAATGCGCCAATCTATCCTTGCGGTTGTGGTAATAGTGCTTGCTTAGATACTTATCTTTCAGGGCGTGGTTTTGAAATGCTTTATCGTGATTTGGTGGGTGAAGCAATTGATGCTAAAACAATTATTACCCGTTTCCATCAAGGCGATGAAAAAACGGTTAAATTCGTTGAGATGTTTATTGAGCTAATGGCAATTAGTATTGGTAATCTAATTACTGCCTTAGATCCCGATATGATTGTTTTTGGCGGTGGTTTATCTAATTTTGATTATATTTATGAAGCTTTACCAAAAGCGTTACCACCACATTTAATGCGTAGTGCAAAAGTCCCCGTATTCAAAAAAGCCATTCACGGTGATTCTGGTGGTGTTCGTGGTGCGGCTGCGTTATTCTTAAAATAAATAGATAAGGCGATACAATGAATAAGCTACCCATCACTGTTACGATGCTGGTCAAAAATGCAGAAAAATACTTAGCACAAAGTCTGCAAAGTCTATCTAATTTTGCAGAAATTGTTGTGTTGGATAATGGTTCAACAGATAATTCTTTAGCGATTGCAAGCCAGTTTGATAATGTCAAAATTCACCATCATTCTTTTATTGGTTTTGGACCAATGAAAAACCTAGCAGCAAGTTTGGCAAGCTATGATTGGATTATCAATGTAGATAGCGATGAAATTTTTTCTGCTGAATTGGTTGAAGAAATTCGTCAGCTAGATCTTAGTCAAATAAATAAGGTTTATGCAATTTTGCGGATCAACCATTATCGAGGTAAGCCGATTAAAACGTGTGGTTGGTATCCTGATTATGTGAAAAGAATGTATCATCGAACAGTCGTGGAATTTAATGATAAACAGGTTCACGAATCGTTAGTCATTGATAAACATATTGAAACAATTAGATTAAAACAGCATTTTCTGCATTATTCTTTTGATGGTGCGGAAGGGCTAATCAATAAGATGCAACAATATACGAGCTTGTTTGCTAAACAGCAGCAATTTCGTAAACGTAGTTCGATATTTAGTGCAGTTTCACACGGTATTTCTGCTTTCTTCAAAAATTATATTTTAAAAAAAGGGATTTTATCTGGTACGGACGGTTTCGTAATTTCATTTGCTAATGCCTGTGGTTCTTATTACAAATATGTCAAATTAAATGAAGCCAATCAAAAGCTAACAACCTCTTTAATTATTACAACTTATAATCGCTCTGATGCTTTAGAGGCAGTGCTATATTCTGTATTGCACCAGAGAGTAATGCCAAATGAAGTGATTGTAGCAGATGATGGCTCAAGAGAAGATACGCGTGCAGTCATTAACCGTTTACAGCAGGTTTTCCCTATTCCATTAAAACACGCTTGGCAAGAAGACGATGGTTTTCGTTTAGCACAATCGCGTAATAGAGCTTTAGCAATGGCGGATAACGATTATATTGTGATTATTGATGGTGATATGGTCTTACACCCTGAATTTATTGCAGATCATAGAAATGCTGCCAAAAAAGGTTTATTTGTACAAGGTGGAAGAGTAGTTTTAACGGAAGAAAAAACCGCAAAACTGTTACAAAATCCGACCGCTTACAGACCATTAAAATGGTATGAAAAAGGCTTGGAAAAACGCCTAGAAAAACGCTTATCTGCGTTACATTTACCATTTTTATCATCATTATTTTTACGCAGAGAGAAACAAAATCTTCACGCAGTGCGTGGTTGCAATATGGCCTTTTTCAAGGAAGATGCAATGGCGATTAACGGTTTTAATAATGATTTTGTTGGTTGGGGGCGTGAAGATAGCGAATTTGTGGTACGTTTTTTTAATAATGGTGGAAAACGAGCTAATCTTAAATTTGCCGCAATTGCTTACCATCTATGGCATCACGAAGCTGCTCGTGCATCATTACCAGAAAATGATCGACTACTTAATCACGCTATTAGCGAAAAACAGAAGTGGTGTGAGAACGGTTTAGAGCAACTTTAATAAATATACTGAATGGGCAGAAAATTGCCCATTTATTTTTGTAAGAGATATCGGAGACAAAATGTTAAAAATTATCCCTATTCCTGCATTATCAGATAATTATATTTGGCTGATACAACATCAAAACGAAGTCGTTATTGTTGATCCTAGTGAAGCCAAAAAAGTATTGGACTATCTTGCAAAAAATCAGCTTAATCCCACCGCTATTTTATTAACACATAATCATCGTGATCATACTGACGGCGTACCTGAATTACTATCGCATTATCCGAGTTTGGTGGTTTATGGCTCATCAGAAGTTAGTGAATTAGCTACTCACCTTGTAGAACCTGAAGGGTATTTTTCCTTGTGGGAATATGATGTTCGAGTGATCGAAAGTGCAGGGCATACCGAAAAACATATCAGCTATTTAGTGGGTAATCGTTGGTTATTTTGTGGTGATGCATTATTTTCTGGCGGTTGTGGCAGAGTATTTACGGGGAATTACCAAGCTCAATTTGATACTCTACAACGTTTTAATGCTTTACCTGATTGGGTCGAGGTCTATGCAGGCCACGAATATACTCAAAGTAATTTAAAATTTGCACAAGCAGTAATGCCAGATAATTGCGTATTATTTGAGTATCAAGAGCAAGCTGACATATTGCGTTCTCATCAGAAGCCTACTTTGCCCACCACAATTGGTATTGAAAAGCAGATCAATCCATTTTTAAAAGCAGAAAGTTTAGATACATTTGTTCAATTACGTCAGAAAAAAGATAATTTTTAATAACAATACAAAAGTTAAAATCATTTTTAGATATGTTTTGCTTATGGTATATTAACCAAATTTTGCATTAGCAAATAAGTTGATTTAATAGAGAGTATTTTTCAGTGAATTTTGACCCACTTAATATGCCACAACACGTTGCGATCATTATGGATGGTAATGGTCGTTGGGCAAAACAGCAAGGTAAACTGCGTATTTTTGGCCATCAAAATGGGGTCAAAGCGGTCAGATCTGCTGTTAATTTTGCAGCAAAACATCAGATTAAGGTCTTAACACTTTATGCCTTCAGTAGTGAAAACTGGAATAGGCCCGAAGCTGAAGTTTCTGCGTTAATGACGCTCTTTATGAAAGCCTTAGATTCAGAAGTAAAAAAATTACATCAAAATAATATTCGCTTAAAAATTATTGGTGATAAATCTCGCTTTAGTGAGAGTTTGCAAAAAAGGATTGAACAATCAGAACAGCTTACATCTCAAAATACGGGGCTTATCTTAAATATTGCAGCAAACTATGGTGGTTATTGGGATATTGTAAATGCCACAAAACAACTAGCAACAGAAGTTAAACAAGGCATTCTTACAGTTGAACAAATTACCCCAGAACGTTTTCAACAAGCATTAGTCACAGAAGATCAACCACAGGTAGATTTACTTATTCGAACTAGTGGTGAACAGCGTATTAGTAATTTTTTATTATGGCAGATTGCGTATGCAGAGTTATTTTTTAGCCCTGTGCTATGGCCCGATTTTGATGAAGAGCATTTTGCGAAGGCGATTAGTGTCTATCAACAACGTGATCGCCGATTTGGTGGTTGTTAATTTATAATTTAAAAAGGAATGAAAAGTGCTTAAACAACGTGTTTTATCTGCAATTGTAATGATTGCCATAGCATTAATGGCATTATTTTGGCTTTCACCTCTATTTTTTACCCTTGCATTAGCTGGTATTATTGTATTAGGAATGTGGGAATGGGCTCAGTTTGTTGGTTTTAAGAGACCGATTGCTCGTGCTTTAGTAGCATTTATGACCGCTGGTTTGCTCTTTTTTCCAATCATTGCCGCTACTGATTATATTCAAGCTGCAAAGTTTCTAACCGATAGTACAGCACCTTTTCTTTTCTTAGGGGGTATTTGGTGGATTATTGCAACCATCTTAGTTATTTCTTATCCTAAATCATCAAAATTTTGGTCTAAATCAGTGAGTGCAAAATTTATTTTTGGTTTTTGTACACTTATTCCATTTATGTTAGGCACTTTAGCGTTGCGTTTCTACCAATATAATAGTAACGAATATCAAGGTGCTTTCTTATTACTTTATGTATTCTTATTAGTTTGGGGGGCTGATTCAGGAGCATATTTTGCTGGGCGAGCTTTTGGCAAACATAAATTAGCACCAAAAGTATCACCTGGTAAATCTTGGGAAGGGGCGATTGGTGGTGTTCTGACTTCTGCGTTAATTGCGATGATTTTCTTGCATTTTGCACCTGCTGATGTTTTTGGTCGAGAGCTGAATACCACTTCATTTGTTATTCTTTCTACCATTACTGTTGCGATTTCAATATTAGGTGATCTCAGCGAAAGTATGTTTAAACGCCAAGCAGGGATTAAAGATAGTAGCAATTTAATTCCAGGACACGGTGGGATTTTAGATCGTATTGATAGTTTAACAGCGGCTGTGCCTATATTTGCCACAGGTTTTCTCTTCTTTTTATAATAGGATAGCGTGTGACTTCAATTCTAGCTTTCTTTGTTCTCATCTGTGTATTAGTTTTTGTTCACGAATATGGACATTTTTGGGCTGCTCGAAAATGTGGAGTAAAAGTACTACGGTTTTCTATTGGCTTTGGCAAGGTATTATGGCGAAAAAAAGATAGACAAGGTACTGAATTTGTTTTTTCACTCATTCCATTGGGTGGATATGTTCAGATGTACAATGGTGAGCCAGAATATCAGTTAGCTGAAAATCAATCATTACAAAGTAAAACGGTAAAACAGCGAGCATTTATTATTGCAGCAGGTCCTGTGGCTAATTTTTTATTTGCTATATTGGCATATTGGAGTGTTTTTGTTATTGGTATGCCAACAGTAAAACCAGTGGTCGGAAGTGTTATTCCTGATTCTATCGCAGCTAAAGCAGGTGTATTACCAGAGTTTGAGATTACCCAAGTGAATGGTCGCAATGTATTAGATTGGGAAGATACAACTTTAGCTTTAATCGGTAAAGTTGGTTCTAAAGATATTGAAATCTCAGGGCAGTTAATAGACGAAACAACTCCAAAACGTTTTTACTTGGATTTAACGCAGTGGCAAGTGGAAGGAAATAAACAAAGCCCGCTCACTACTTTAGGTATTCGTCCGAAGAGTGCGGTTATTGAACCAATTATCAAGCAAGTAGTCGAACAATCGCCCGCTGAAAAGGTGGGGTTACAGGCTGGGGATACGATAATATCTGTTAATCAACAGGAATTTGATTGGCTAAATTTGGTTGAGCAGATTCAATTAGGTAAAGAAGTTGAATTTATTATTGAACGAGCAGGGGAAAGAAAAACCTTATCGGTAATGCCTGTTAAATCAGATAAAAATGAACGTTATGTAATTGGAATTACACCAACGTATGAACCCTTAGCGGATAAGTATCGAACCGAACTAAAGTATGATATGCTTACAGGGTTTCAAAAAAGCCTTGAAAAAGTATGGTCACTCATTAAAAGTATTCTACAATTTATTAGTAATTTAATTACAGGTGAACTCTCAATTAAAAATATGGGAGGTCCGATTTCAATGGCGAAAGGGGCTGGTACTACGGCTGAAATTGGATTTGTTTATTATCTAAGTTTTATGGCACTAATTAGTGTAAATCTTGGTGTAATGAACCTTTTCCCTATTGTGCCACTAGATGGCGGGCGATTATTATTACTGGCTGGAGAGGCTATTCGAGGCAAACCATTGTCAGAGAAAGTTGAAATTAATTTCCAAAAATTAGGAATGGCTTTTGTATTAAGCTTGATGATTTTTGCGTTATTTAATGATTTAGTACACTTTTAACCAAATAAGCGGTTAGATTTTTTAAAAATTTTACAAATGAATAGGAATTTTCAATGAAAAAACTATTACTTTCAACATTATTGATGGCAAATGGCGTTGCTTTTGCAGCACCATTTGTTGTGAAAGATATTCGTATTGAAGGCGTGCAAGCTGAAACGGGCGCAACAATTATTCCAACTTTACCGGTAAGAGTTGGGCAAACTGCAACAGATAATGACGTTGCTAATGTTGTCAGACAACTATTTTCTCAAAATCGTTTCCAAGATGTACGAGCAACTCGAGATGGTAATACTCTTGTTATTAAAGTCGTTCCGCACGCAGTTATCAATAGTGTAGATATTAAAGGTAACTCAGCAATCCCCAAAGAGCCACTTGAGCAAAACTTAAAAGCAAATTTAATCAGTCGTGGAGAAGTATTTGATGCTGCAAAATTAGAAAGTTTCAAAGCAGCTCTACTTGAACATTACCATTCTATTGGTCGTTATAATGCAAAAATTGATACAAACATTACTAATAGTGAAAATAGTGGTGTAAATATTCAATTAGATATCAAAGAAGAGGAAGTATCCTACGTTAAGACAATTAACTTTGAAGGGAATAATGTATTTACTTCCAAAGAATTACTTAAACAGCTAGAAATTCAGCCTGATGTTTCTTGGTGGAATATTTTCTCAAGTAGCAAATTCCAGCAACCAGTATATCAGCAAGATATTGAAGCATTACAAAATTTTTATATGAATCAAGGTTATGCGAAATTTGCTTTGGAAAATGCAGATGTTAAATTTAGTGATAACAAAGAAGAAGTTTATTTAACTTATAAAATTAGTGAAGGCGAGAAATATAATATTAGTGAGATTCGTATTATCGGCAATACAGGTAATATGGATAAAGAGCTAAATGTACTACTGAAAGATTTTAAACCAAATCAACAGTTCCGCCGTGATGACCTTGCTAAGATTGAAGATGCAATTAAAGAAGTATTAGGTGATAGTGGTTTTGCCTCTGCTAAGGTTGATGTGTATCCTGATTTTGATGATGAAAATAAAACCGTTAGAATCAATTATGTAGTTGATGCAGGCAGTAGAATCTATGTACGTCAAATTCGTTTTGAAGGAAATAATGTGACTGCAGATTCAACTCTACGTCGAGAAATGCGTCAACAAGAAGGTACTTGGCTATCAACAAGTTTAGCTAACTTAGGTAAAGCTCGTTTAGAACGCACAGGTTTTTATGAAACTGTCGAAATGAATTTCCCAACTGTACAGAATAAGCCAGACCAAGTAGATATTTTGTATAAAATCAAGGAGCGTAGTACAGGAAGTATTAATTTCGGTATTGGATATGGTACAGAAAGCGGTTTAAGTTACCAAGCAGGTATTAAGCAAGATAACTTTTTAGGTATGGGATCAACTATTAGTTTAAATGGTACTCGTAATGATTATGGAACAAGTCTCAATTTAGGTTATACAGAACCGTATTTCACAAAAGATGGCGTAAGTTTAGGGGGGAATGTTTTCTATGAAGATTTCGATAACTCTAAAAATGATCGTGCTTCAAGTTACAAACGCCGAACCTATGGAGTTAATGGAACCCTAGGATTTCCTGTCGATGAAAATAATTCTTACTATTTAGGGCTAGGTTATACCCACGATGTAATTAAAAATGCACAAAGAGAATTTGGGCGAGAGTTATACGTAAATTCAATGAAGATTCCATTTGATGTTAATAGTAATCTGTATAAGAAAATTAAAGCAGATGATTTTGATTTCTCATTTGGGTGGAACTATAACAGCTTAGATCGTGGTTTCCTGCCGCGTAAAGGTTCAGTTGCAAACATCGGTGGTAAAGTCACTATTCCTGGTTCAGATAATAAATACTACAAATTAAGTGCGGACTTTAAAAACTATTTCCCGCTTAATCGTGAGCAAAAATGGATTATTTCGACTAAAGTTGGATTAGCCTATGCGAATGGTATTGGGGGCAAAAAATTACCGTTCTACCAAAATTATACTGCTGGTGGAATAGGATCATTAAGAGGATTTGGTTATGGTTCTATCGGTCCTAAAGCTATCTATTTAAATGAGCAGAGAACAGGCTTTGATTTTATAAATGGAGATATTATTGGCGGTAATGCGATGGCAACTGCGAGTGTAGAATTGATTATGCCAACGCCATTTGTGAGTGAAAAATATCAGCATAATGTAAGAACTTCATTATTTGCAGATGCTGCAACGGTTTGGGATACGAAGTGGAAATCTCATAAAAAAACTTATCCAACATTAGATAATGGAGATTATAAGCGTGTGAGAGCTTCTGCAGGTATCGCATTCCAGTGGAATTCTCCGATTGGACCTTTGCTATTCTCTTATGCTAAACCAATTAAAAAATATACAGGTGATGAGATTGAGCAATTCCAATTTAGTATCGGTGGCTCATTCTAATTAGTTAATTAAGTGGTAAGATTAGGTTTATTTTTATAAATATTAGTCTTACCGCATTATTTCAAATAAAAGTTAAATTAAGGAAATTTATGAAAAATTTATTCAAAATCACAACAGTTGCGGCTATTTTAGCGTTATCAAACACTGCAAATGCGAATGACAGAATTGGGTTTGCAGACCCGGGTTATTTGTTACAGAATCACCCAGCAATGGTAGAAGCAAGTGCGAAATTTGAACAGTTTATGAAAGAAACTGAAAAAAAATTTGCAGATGAAGGTAAGAAACTGGAAGATGAAGATAAAGCATTAGTTGCAGAGCGTAATAAAATTGAAGAAGATGCTCAAAAGCTACAAAAAGAACAAGGTACTTTAGAAGCGTCATTAAAGAAAAAAGTTGCTGCATTAGAGAAAGATGCTCCAAGATTGCGTGCTAAAGAAATTCAATCTCGCCAAAATGCTATCAATGCTGAGCAAAAAGCATTCCAAAATAAGGTTGAAAACTTACAGAAACGTGAAAGTGAATTTACTAAGAAAGCTGAAGCGTTTCAAAAGAAAGCGGTAGCTTTCCAAGAAAAATTAGCAAAAGAGCAACAAAATAGTGGTATTGATCCAAATGAAATTCAGAAGAAAGCAGTAGAAGAGATCAATGTAGCAATTAAAACGTTAGCTGAGAGCAAAGGCTATACTTTAGTATTATCACCAGCAGTTGCACTTTATGCAAAAGATGAAAAAGCGGATATTACAGAAGAAGTTTTGACTGTATTGAAAGCTAATAATTCAGAAAAAGCTACTGAAATCAATCAAGAAGAGAAAAAAGCTGAAACACAGGCTAAATAATGATGAGAACATTCCGTTTAATTGAATTGGCGGAGCAAATCGGCGGTACCTTAAGAGGTAACGCCGATTTAGTCATTTCTAGTATTGCCCCGCTAGATAAAGCTCAGCAACACCAAATTACCTTTATTTCTAATGCAAAATATCGCCACCAGTTAGTAACAAGTAATGCTGGTGCGATCATTGTTAATGAATCAGATGTTGAATTCTGCACAGAGCAACAGAACATTATCATTGTTAAAAATCCGTATGTTGCTTATGCAATACTTGCACAATATATGGATTCTACACCGAAACCTGCAGAGAATATTTCCCCTTCAGCAGTTATCGCAGAGAATGCTAAATTAGGGCAGAATGTCTCAATTGGTGCAAATGCAGTAATTGAAAGTGGTGTAGAATTAGGCGATGATGTCATTATCGGTGCAGGTTGCTTTATCGGTAAAAATAGTAAAATTGGTGCTAGAACAAAATTATGGGCAAATGTTGCTATTTACCATAATGTACAAATTGGAAGTGACTGTTTGATCCAATCATCTGCGGTTATCGGTAGTGATGGTTTTGGTTATGCTAATGAAAAAGGGCAGTGGATCAAGATCCCTCAAACAGGTGGGGTGATTATAGGTAATCGTGTGGAAATCGGTGCTTGTACTTGTATTGATAGAGGAGCGTTAGATCCAACGGTTATTGAAGATAATGTGATTATTGATAACCTGTGTCAAATTGCTCACAATGTTCATATCGGTTTTGGAACTGCCGTTGCTGGTGGTGTGATTATGGCTGGAAGCTTAAAAGTTGGTAAATTCTGCCAAATCGGTGGGGCAAGTGTTATCAATGGGCATATGGAAATTTGTGATGGTGCTATTATCACAGGAATGGGAATGGTAATGCGTCCTATCACAGAAAAAGGAATTTATTCATCAGGTATTCCATTACAACCGAACAAAGAGTGGCGTAAAACAGCAACACTTACGATGAATATTGATAAAATCAATGAGCGATTAAAAGCCGTTGAGAAACAATTAAAAGAGTAGTTTTTATAGATTTATTTAGAGGAACTTTCCGTGTCAGAAATTCGTGAACCTAAAATTGTTGAAATTGATGAAATTATGCAATTATTACCACATCGTTACCCATTTCTAATGGTCGATAGAGTAATTGATTTTGAAGAAGGAAAATGGCTTACAGCAATTAAAAATGTGAGTGTTAATGAACCTTGTTTTACAGGGCATTTTCCTGAGAAGCCTATTTTCCCTGGTGTATTAATTATGGAAGCATTAGCTCAATCTATGGGAATTTTAGCATTTAAAACACGAGAGTTAGAGAAAGGTTCGCTATTTTATTTTGCAGGTATTGATAATGCTCGTTTCAAAAAACCTGTTGTACCTGGCGATCAAATGACATTACACGTTGAAGTAATTAAAGAAGTGAGAGGTATTACTCGCTTTAGCGGTACCGCATCTGTTGATGGTAAAGTTGTTTGTGAAGCAGAATTAATGTGTGCTCGTAAATAATAAAGTCCTTAAGGAGACTATTATGCAAGGTATTGATTCTTCAGCAAAAATAAGTCCACTTGCTGTTATTGAAAAAGGGGCAACAATTGGGGCAAATGTAGAAATTGGGCCTTTCTGTGTTATTGGAAAAAATGTCAAAATCGGAGCAAGAACAAAAATCCACTCCCACGTTGTCATTCAGGGTGATACAGAAATCGGTGAAGATAACCAAATTTTCCAATTTGCAAGTATCGGTGAAATTAACCAAGATTTAAAATATCAAGGTGAATCAACTAAAACCATTATTGGTGATCGTAATCGCATTCGAGAAAGTGTGACCATTCATCGTGGAACAGTACAAGGTGGTGGAATTACCAAAGTAGGTGATGATAATTTATTTATGATCAACTGCCATATTGCTCACGATTGTACAATTGGTAACCGTTGTATTATTGCAAATAACGGCACTCTTGCAGGACACGTTACCCTTGATGACTTTGTTATTGTTGGTGGAATGTCAGCCATTCATCAATTTGTAGTGATAGGCTCGCACGTTATGCTTGGTGGTGGTTCAATGGTAAGCCAAGACGTGCCACCTTATGTAATGGCACAAGGAAATCACGCACAGCCTTTTGGGGTAAACTTGGAAGGTTTGAAGCGTAGAGGGTTTGAAAAAGCAACAATGCACGCTATCCGCAATGTATATAAATTGATTTATCGTAGTGGTAAAACCCTTGAAGAAGCAATTCCAGAAATTGAGCAGTATGCGAAGACAGAAGCAGCAGTTAGCCTATTTCTAGATTTCTTTAAACGTTCTACTCGTGGGATTATTCGATAACTGAGGCTGCCTAAGCCATTTATTACCATATATGTAGAGAAAGAGAACCTTGCCAGATAAAGTCTGACAAGGTTGAATTTCAGAATTATGTTGATCTCTGAGTGAACCTACCTATAAAATCATAGATTCACTTCTAACTTATTATAAGCTCTGCGGGCTTTTTCTAATGCCTTTTCTGTACTCTCATCACGAGCAAGAATAACCCCTAAACGGCGGTGTCCATTTACTTCACCTTTGCCGAATAAACGAATGTTAGTATGTGGCTCTGCAAGGACATTTGCTAAATTACCAAAAGTAACTTGCGTCGATTTTCCTTCTACTACAACAGCTTTAGACGCAGATGGACTAATCAGTGTAATTTCAGGGATCGGTAAGCCTAAAATAGCACGAGCGTGAAGAGCAAATTCTGATAATTCTTGTGAAATGAGCGTAACCATTCCTGTATCGTGTGGGCGTGGCGAAACTTCATTAAAGATCACCTCATCACCACAAATAAAGAGTTCCACACCAAAAATGCCACGTCCGCCTAATGCGGTGGTGATTTTCTCTGCCACTTCTTGTGCTTTTTTCAACGCAATATCTGACATCGCTTGTGGCTGCCAAGACTCACGATAGTCGCCATCAATTTGGATATGCCCGATTGGTGCAAGGAATGATGTTCCGTGAATATGGCGTACAGTGAGTAAAGAGATTTCATAATCAAATTTAATGAACCCTTCCACAATAACACGCCCACCGCCCGCACGACCGCCTTGTTGTGCATAATCCCAAGCGGTTTGAATATCAGCCTCTGATTTAATCACACTTTGCCCGTGTCCTGATGATGACATAATAGGCTTAACCACACAAGGGATACCAATTTCTACAACGGCTTGTTTAAATTGCTCAAAATTATCAACAAAGCGATATGGCGATGTTTTTAAACCCAATTCTTCCGATGCTAAACGGCGAATGCCTTCGCGGTTCATTGTAAGTTTAGTCGCTTTCGCAGTTGGGATAACGTTATAACCTTCTTGTTCTAACTCCACTAATGTATCCGTTGCAATCGCTTCCACTTCAGGTACGATAAAATCTGGTTTTTCTTTCTCGATAAGTTCACGCAACGCTTTTCCATCGAGCATTGAAATAGTGTAAGCTCGATGAGCCACTTGTTGAGCAGGGGCATTTTCATAGCGATCAACTGCAATGACTTCAACGCCTAAACGTTGTAATTCAATCACAACTTCTTTACCCAGTTCACCAGAACCGAGCATCATAACTTTAGTTGCTTTAGGAGTAAGCGGAGTACCGATTATTGTCATATTGTGTTCCTTTTTTAGAAAAATTTGAGCCTATTATAGCAAAGCAAACGTTTGCCTTAAATCAAAATAAAAATGGCGAACTATTTTATTTTGTTCGCCATTAGTTTGGCTCGCTATTTTTAGCGGTTATTTTTTCCAACCTTTCAAGGCATCAGCGAAAGCATTATTGCCAAAAGATTGACGCTCTTTCTGAGTATTAAAGCGGTCGGATCTTTTCGGTATTATGCAAAGCCTAAAATCAAATCTAACCACAATAAAAATGCCTTTATCTTTTTCATTTCTCTTTATCCCTGTTATTTTTAGTAGTTATGGTCAAAATAACATTGTATTTTCTTAGCTATAAGAAAAGTTTACCTTATTACAACTCTTTCCTCAAAACCTAGAATTTTGTTACAAAAATGTGAACTGAATTAGAAACCCAACAAAAATAAAATTGATAATCAATATAATTTGTGTATTGTGGTGGTGTATTTATTGTATTAATAAATACACACTATCAACCTTTTTTAGGAGAAAAGTTATGAAAGAGCTTACAAATAGTTGTTGTTTACATTATGTCTCTGGTGGTTGGGGATGGAATGGAGATCCTAATTGTCCTGGGTGTAATGGAGAATGGGGGGAGGAAGATCGAATTTCAAGAGAAACAGTAGTAAGAATAGGAGCTTGGATAGGTGGAGCTGTAGGAACAGCTATTAGTGCTGCAACAGGTGCTAGGTTAGGGGTATCAATTCTTGCTGGCAATGGAGGAGCTGATTTTGATGGATTTATCGCTGGCACAATATATGATAATCCTGAGAGTGCAAGGCATCCTGATTATGATGTTCCATTCAGTGATCTAATCAATCCTTATAAGTAATATATACTATGAATGTAAGAAACCTAATTAACATATTGATTTTGGTTATTTGGATAATACTAATTCCAACTATATCTATTTTATTAGATATATATTTCCATATAAATGGAATAGAAAAATGGCTTATTGTTTCCATAATAGCATTCCTTTATGCATTAGCTTTTCGAAAAAGACTCAACATAAAGATTTTTTAATATGTTCCGTCAAGAAGCCTTAAACTATCAGAAATGGAAAAGCACTGCAGTACTATTTAGCAGAATTCCTGCTTGGTTAGTTTTTTCCATTTCTTTCTTTATTTTTACTGCCTTTATTCTGTTTATTGTATTGGGTAGCTACACTCGCCGTGAAACTGTTGTAGGCGAGTTAGTGATGCAAGCACACCCGATTATACTCTCTGCACCTAAATCCGGCTATATTTCCGAAAGTTATATTTAACCCTCACAAGTAAATGGAACAGAAACGCCACCTTCATCACTACCTCTATGATGCCTACTTGATTACCGAAGGAATCACTTTCGGCTTTATCAGCTAATGTATTATGAAAGCCTGTAAGGGGCGATTTAAAGAGATCAACCCTGCAGTTTCCGAGGTTTCATTGCTGTTCATTATTAAATTTGTTTGGGTTGGCTAAGAAAATTTTTCTGCACTAACTTGGCAAGAAAACATTAAGCAAGCGGTGGTTTTCTGTTAGAATTTTGCAAATTTTTACAAAAAGCGACCGCTTTCTACTATAAAAGCACTTCTATTTCTGCTTATTCTATATACTTTCAGCCATACCTTCCTTCAAAGCTCTCTATTCTCCATACCAATGTTTTCCAATCAAAGTCAGTCATTGTGTGACATATATTACATTTTTACAATAAATTAACAATGTGTAATTGACAATGATTATCAATTTTATAGAATTATTCCTGTACTTATACACTAGGTACATGTAAATCACCACTTTCACAGGAGAACATTTATGAAAAAACTGACAAACAGTTGCTGTTTACACCATGTTTCAGGTGGGAATTCAGGATATGATTATGATCCTAACTGTCCGGGTTGTAATGGGGAGTGGGAGAGAGAAGACCAAGAAAAAGCTAGAATTTCTAGAGAAAGCTTTTCAAATTGGATATCATTTGTAGGAGGTAATGCCGTAGGAGCAATCGCAAGCGCATCTGGAATAGGTGCCGTTGCTTCTAGAGGAATATCAGTTGCTGCAGCAGTAGCATTAAAACCTGTTGGTAACTATATGTACGATAATCCAGAGGCATGGAGACATCCTGATTATGAATAAAGCCTTAAAAATAGTTTATGAACTTATAATAAATGCTTTATTAGTTTATTTAGCTATTCACTTTTTAGAATTCAAAAGTCCAATACCTGGAGGTGAAATCTTTATTATTTGTACTATTACTGCAATTGCTTTCATAACTAAGTATATTTTTTCTTATATTAATAAGAAATGTATATTGGTAAAAGATCAATAATGTTCCGTCAAGAAGCCTTAAATTATCAGAAATGGAAAAGCACTGCAGTACTATTTAGCAGAATTCCTGCTTGGTTAGTTTTTTCCATTTCTTTCTTTCTTTATTTTTACTGCCTTTATTCTGTTTATTGTATTGGGTAGCTACACTCGCCGTGAAACTGTTGTAGGCGAGTTAGTGATGCAAGCACACCCGATTATTCTTTCTGCCCCGAAGTCAGGCTATATTTCCGAAAGCTATATTGAGCCTCATCAGCAAGTGAAAAAAGGCGATCCATTATTTAAAATTACCCTAGATAGAATTACACATAGCGGTAATATCAATGTTAATTCGATTCTTTCTTTAAAATCACAAATTACTGCAACGGAGAAAGCGATTGAGGCATTGCAGAAGAATAAATCAGAAACCATCAATGGCCTTGAAAAGCAGATTAAAAATAATCAGAAAATTTATCAAGATAAGCAGGCTTATTTAGTTGAAGTTGAAAAAACAATGAATGACTATGCCGATTTAGTAAAGCGTTATGAGAAATTATTAAAAGTAGGACATTCCAGCTACGATGAAGTAAATATTCAGAAAAGCCGATATTTTCAACAAAAATCGCTCTTTAATGAATTAAAGCAAGAATTAATTCAATTAAAATCCTCACAACTTAATTTAGAAAATGAGATTGAAACCCGTAAAACCGAATTTGATAATCAAATTATCCGTTATGAAATGCAAAAAAGTGATTTATCTATTCGGTTGATGGAGTTTGAATCAGTTTCAGATATTATTGTTAATGCCTCTTTAGACGGCAAAATTGAAAGCACTAGCGTTACCGTTGGGCAAATTATTAAAGAAAATGACCCGCTTGCACAAATTCTGCCACAAAATAAAGGCAATTATCAGCTAGTGATGTGGGTGCCGAACAGTGCCATTTCATTTATTAAACAAGGTGATGAGGTTAATATTCGCTATGAAGCTTTTCCGTTTGAAAAATTCGGGCAGTTTAAAGGTAAAATTATCTCAATTTCAACCTTACCAGCTTCTCTACAAGAGCTTAGTTTTTATAAAAATCTACCAGCAAATGTAGAGAAAGGTATTCCTCTTTATAAAATTCTGATTGAGCTTGCCGATCAAAACGTAAAATATAATGATACCACCCTCTATTTTATGAGTGGAATGAAAGCCGAAGCCACATTATTTTTAGAGAAACGTAAACTGTATGAGTGGATACTTTTCCCTATGTATCAATTACACAAAAATATGGAGCAATAATGACAGGAATTGAGCAGTTAAAATTTGGTTTTCGGAGAAAAATACCTGTTATTTTGCAAACTGAAACAGCTGAATGTGGCTTAGCCTGTTTAGCGATGATATTGGGATATTACGATAAAAACACCAATTTATTTGAATTACGAAGTCAATATGGTACTTCTTCTCGTGGCGTAACGTTGCATACTTTAATTTCTATTGCAAATGATTGTGGATTAATTACCCGCCCCCTTTCGTTAGAGTTAGACGAGGTGCCACAACTTCGTCTGCCTTGTATTCTTCATTGGGATTTCAATCATTTTGTGGTATTAACTCAAGCAAGTGAAAAACAGTTTATTATCCATGATCCTGCTTTTGGTAAACGTAAATTATCCCGTGCTGAATTTTCCAACCACTTTACTGGTGTAGCATTGGAAATTTGGACAGAAGTAAAATTTGAAAAGCAGAAAAATGAAAATACCATTAGTCTCTATGAAACATTTAAAGGCATTTCAGGTGTGAACGGAGCATTGGTAAAAATTTTTGTTCTTTCAATGTTGATTGAGTTGATTGCTTTATTAATGCCAATTGGCACTCAGTTAGTGATGGATCACGTAATGCATGCCAAAGATCAATCGCTATTGCTGATTATCTGTATCGGGTTATTTTTATTTACTTTTTTCCGAACTGCTGTCAGTATGTTTAGGGCTTGGATTTCCTTGAAAATGAACTATTTAATTGATTTTCAATGGACATCAAGTTTCTTTTCTCATTTATTAAGATTACCACTTGATTTCTTTGAAAAACGCCAAGTGGGTGATATTCATTCCCGATTTAGTTCATTAAAAACCATTCAGAAAACCTTAACGTCAAGCATTATTACTACGATTATTGATACTATTATGATTATCAGCCTAATTATTATGATGGTGTTATATGGTGGTTGGCTGTTTTGGGTGGTATTAGCCTTTTCCTTTATTTATTTTATTCTTAGAATGGTTACTTATTTAATTTATCGACAATTGAATGAAGAGCAGATTATTAAGGGAGCGAAAGCCCATTCTCATTTTATGGAAACCTTATATGGTATTACGACATTAAAATCATTAGGATTAGAAAATAAACGACAAGAACAGTGGATGTCATTAAATTCTGATGTTTTTAATACCTCAATTAAAGTCACCAAATTCGATATGCTGTTTTCAGGTATTCATACTTTTATTTCCACCATTGAGCAAATTCTGATTTTATGGATTGGGGCAACAATGGTAATTGAAAATGTGATGACATTGGGTATGTTTGTTGCCTTTAATGCTTATCGGGGCTCTTTCTCTTCCAGAATGGGGAATCTGATCGATATTGTATTTAATTTAAAAATTCTTTCCTTGCATCGTGAACGTATAGCTGATATTGCATTAAATGAGGTTGAAGATGAGAGCAAACATCAAGTAAATATACTTGAAAATAATCAAGCTAAATTAGAGGTTAAAGATCTGAGTTTTAAATATGATCCTTTTTCTAAAAATGTGATTGAAAATCTTAATTTAACCCTAAATAGTGGTGAAAGTGTTGCAATTACAGCTCCGTCCGGATATGGAAAAACGACTTTATTAAAGCTAATAGCAGGCTTGTTAAAGCCAACATCAGGGAAAGTACTCTTTAATAATATGGATATTTATCAATTTGGTTTAACTAACTACAGAACACAAATTGCTTGTGTATTGCAAGAAGATAAATTTTTTTCAGGCTCTATCCTAGAAAATATAGTCAGTTTTGAAAATCAGTATGATCGAGAATGGGCTATAGAATGTGCCAAACTTTCGAATATTCACGATGATATTATGGCAATGCCGATGAATTATGAAACCTTATTGGGAGAGTTGGGGAATAATTTGTCCAGCGGACAAAAACAACGATTATTTATTGCTCGAGCTTTATATAAAAAGCCTAAAATTCTCTTGATGGACGAAGCGACTAGCCATTTAGATGAAGAAAATGAGACGCTTGTTAATCAAGCTATTTCACAAATGAATATAACAAGGATTATTATTGCTCATAGACAATCTACCATTCAATCGGCAGATAGAATTATTGCCCTAAATGAAAGTTAAACTAATTCCTCTTTTTCTGTTATTGCCGATAAAGTTTATTGTACGTGAAAAAGGCTATTCAAATAGAATGTGGTACATATTAAAAAAATCGGGCATTAGCCCGATTTTTTACTTCTTCCAACCTTTCAAGGCATCAGCGAAAGCATTATTGCCAAAGGATTGACGCTCTTTCTGAGTATTAAAGCGGTCGGATTTGTCAAATTTTTTGCGAATCTGACCGCTTGCTTGATCGGTTTTATCTGTTGGTTTATCATCTAGTCGCATTGTCAGTGCAATACGTTTGCGTGGGGCATCGACTTCAAGAACCTTTACTTTCACCACATCTCCCGTTTTCACTACTTTATGCGGATCTTCCACAAAACTATTAGACAGCATCGAAATATGTACTAAGCCATCTTGATGTACGCCAATATCCACGAAAGCTCCGAAGTTAGTTACGTTTGTGATTGTACCTTCTAAAATCATTCCGACTTTCAAATCGCTGATTTCTTCTACACCGTCCATAAAGGTGGCAGTTTTAAATTCCCCACGAGGATCTCGTCCTGGTTTTTCAAGTTCTTTGAAAATATCATTGACCGTCGGTAAACCAAATTTTTCATCAACGAAAGTTTGGGCGTTTAAACTGTGAATTTTGGTGGAGTTCCCCATCAATTCATTTAAGGTTGATGAAGTGGCTTGTAAAATTTTCTCAACCACTGGGTAAGCTTCAGGGTGAACGCTTGAGGCATCAAGCGGGTTCTTTCCACCTAAAATTCGCATAAAGCCTGCACATTGCTCAAAGGCTTTCGGTCCTAAACGAGCCACTTTTTTCAAGTCAGAACGGCTTTCAAAACGTCCATTCTCATCACGATATGCCACAATATTTTGAGCAAGGGTTTTGCTCATTCCTGCCACACGAGCAAGTAGTGGTGCAGAAGCGGTATTCAAATCAACCCCTACCGCATTTACGCAATCTTCAACCACTGCATCTAATTTACGAGCAAGTTGAGATTGATTTACATCGTGTTGATATTGTCCAACCCCAATAGCTTTAGGTTCAATTTTGACTAACTCAGCCAAAGGGTCTTGCAAACGGCGAGCAATAGAAACCGCCCCACGCAAAGAGACATCTAAATCAGGAAATTCATTTGCAGCCAGTTCAGAAGCAGAATAAACTGATGCCCCTGCTTCACTCACTACAACGGTTTGCGGTTTCCAATCCACAGCTTGCTTAATAATATCTTTGGCAAAACGTTCTGTTTCTCGAGAGGCTGTACCGTTTCCGATGGCAATTAAATCAACATTATATTTTTTGCCTAAGGCGTAGAGCGTTTGCCCTGCTCTTACAGGATCGGCTGTATGCGGATAAATGGTGGCGGTGTCTAGCAGTTTTCCTGTGTTATCGACAACAGCAACTTTTACCCCTGTACGCAAACCAGGGTCTAGCCCCATTGTATTTCTTGCACCTGCTGGAGCAGCCATCAACAAAGCAGAAAGATTACGAGCAAACACATCAATCGCTTCTTCTTCTGCTTTTTCACGCAATGTTGCCATTAGCTCTGTTTCAAGGTGAAGTAAGGCTTTGATTTTCCAAGTCCAACTGATCACTTGAGCTCGCCAGTTATCTGCTGGCTGTTGGCGAAGTTGTACACCCAAATGTTCACGAATAATTTCTTCGCAATAGCTTGAACGAACGCCTTCTTCTTGTTCAGGATCAGCATTTAAACTTAGCGATAAAATGCCTTCATTACGCCCACGGAACATTGCTAATGCACGATGTGATGGCACATTTTTAAATGGTTCACTATGGGCAAAATAATCACGAAATTTTTCCCCTTCGGTTTCTTTTCCTTCAATCACTTTAGCTTCTAACGTGGCGTTAGCGGTGAGATATTGACGAAGTTTTGCAAGTAGATCAGCATCTTCTGAGAAACGTTCCATTAAAATATATCTTGCACCGTCAAGAGCAGATTTCACATCGGCAACGCCTTTTTCGGTATCAACATATTGTTCTGCAAGGTTTTCAGGTATTTGTGATGGATCATTCCAAAGGCTATCGGCTAATGGCTCTAGCCCTGCTTCAATCGCAATTTGTCCGCGAGTACGGCGTTTTGGTTTATAAGGCAAATAGAGATCTTCTAATTCAGTTTTACTTTCCGTTTGCTCAATTTTCTGACGTAGTTCATCGGTCAGTTTGCCCTGTTCTTCAATAGATTTAAGAATGGTTTGACGGCGATCATTGAGTTCTCTTAGATAAATTAAACGAGTTTCAAAATGACGAAGTTGAGTATCGTCTAATCCGCCTGTTACTTCTTTACGATAACGAGCAATAAAAGGAATGGTATTGCCTTCATCAAGCAATGTCATAGCTGCAAAAATTTGCTCCGAACGCACCGCTAACTCTGCGGCAATAATTTGGCTGATATGGTGATTGAGTAAATCAGTCATTGAATTTCCTTACTGTATGATGAATTTTGTTTATTTTTTTACATTATATATCTATTACATAAATATAAAATTTAGCAAGTAGGGACACCACGCTTGGTGTCCTTACTATTAAATACGACAATTTAGGATTTTTTAGCAATCTGAGTTATTGTTATGGGTAAACCATACTTATTTGTTTCTCTATCCCCATCCTTAAAGAACAGAAAAATCATAAATGTTAAACAAAGTGGATAGGTAAAAAAATTAATTTCTTTAGGGAATATCGGTATTACCAGAGAAATTAATGGGGTTAATAATATTAGCTGCCACCAACCAGAATAGCCTAAGTCGTGTAATCTTCTTGTCGTCAAGCTAATTTTAGATATAGTTGCTAATATTCCTATTGCTAAGTGTAATATAAAATCTATATTTGTATATATGTTTACTAACTCAATTAATATATAAATTGTGAAGTAATAAAAATGAAATTCAAAATGCTCTTTTCTATTAGCTCTTATTTTAAAATTAAATGTATTTTTTAATGAATGTATAAAATATTTCATTTTATGCTAATTTCCTTATTTTGAATTTTATCAATCCTAACGCCATTCCTGCCCCAATAATCACAACACTAGCAAAAAAGAGTTGCTCGATACTAATTGTTTCGCCTAATAATAAATAAGCGACAAATGCGGTAGAAATAGGGAGCAGTAACTCCAGTACTTGATAGGTAATGATACCTTGTTTTTGAATAATATGGAAAGTCAGCACCATTCCGACTGCAATCGCATAAATCCCTACAAGAGCAAGACTAATAAGTAATACAGGCGAGATGTGTGAAAGTTGGCTAAGTTGCCCAGTTTGATGGCTAAAAATAAGGCTACTAAATCCTGCGGTCAGCGATGTCATACAACTCAAAGTGGCGACATTGATTTGCTGTTTAACAAACTTCACTAATAAATTTTGCGTATTGCGGATTAAAATTGAAAGCAGTAAATAACCACTACCAAGCAAAAAATAATCGCCAATTTCAATCTGTTTTCCATACCACACAAAGCCTAATGCCCCAGCAATAGTCAGCAAGCTCCCAATCCAGAAATAACCATTTTTTAATTTTTGTCGCTCATCTTGGAAAATAATACCTGCAATCAAGATCCCGAAAGGCATTGCTAATACGCCTGAAATAGATGCGGTAACCGCATTTGTTAGGGCTGCACCTTTTAGCCAAAAATACATATTGCCACACATCATAATTCCCATTGAAAGCCCAATAATGATCAATTTTGGGTCAGCAGTAAGTTTCGCAAAATCGGCACGATATTTAAGCCATACAAATACTAATAACAATATTCCCCCTACGCTAAAACGTATGCCATTATTATTTAGTGGATCTACTTGTAAGCTAAAATAACGTAATAAAACGATGTTTAGCCCAATAGCGAAAACATAGATAAAATTTATCACAAGGGGATTTTTCAACATAATCAGTATAGAATAGCGAGAGATAGGCTATTTTAGCGATAACAAAATGAATTTAAAAGAAAAAGGGCAAAAATGAAACAGTATGATGTGATAATTATTGGGGCTGGGGCGGCAGGGCTATTTTGTGCCGCACAACTTGGGCAAAATGGATTATCGGTATTATTGCTCGATAATGGCAAGAAAATCGGGCGAAAAATTTTGATGTCGGGCGGGGGATATTGTAATTTCACTAATTTAGACGTATCACCTAATCATTACCTATGCCAAAACGCACATTTTGTGAAGTCGGCTCTTTCTCGTTATACCAACTGGGATTTTATCGCCCTTGTGGCAAGCTATGGCATTGCTTATCACGAAAAGGAACTCGGGCAACTTTTCTGTGACGAAAGTTCACAACAGATTGTTGATCTGTTACAAGCAGAATGTCAGAAAGGCAAGGTAGAAATTCAACTTCGACAAGCGGTGCTTTCCGTTGAAAAATTTACCAATGATAAATCTGCAAATTTCTTTCAGGTTCAGACCGCTTGTGGCAGTTACCAAACGGAAAATCTAGTCATTGCAACGGGGGGACTATCAATGCCAGGATTAGGTGCATCACCTTTTGGCTATAAAATTGCTGAACAGTTTGCCCTTCCCGTTGTACCTATTCGTGCAAGCCTTGTACCATTTACTTGGAAGGATAGCGATAAACCTTTTGCTAGCTTATCGGGTATTTCATTACCTGTTAGCGTAACGAATCGAGAGAAAACCTTTGCTAATCAAATGCTTTTTACTCATCGTGGATTATCTGGCCCAGCCATTTTACAAATTTCAAACTATTGGGATATGGGGGAAACCGTTGAAATTGATTTGCTACCGAGTGAGTCTATTTATGATATTTTACAAGAACTGCGTCAATCTTCGCCGAAATTACAGCTAAAAACGGTGTTATCTCGCTATCTTCCTAAAAAATTGGTAGAACTTTGGTTTGAACAAAAACAGCTAGAAGACAAAGTTATCGCCCAATTAACCAAACAAAATATGGATTTTCTTGTCAATTTTATCCACCATTGGCAATTTCTACCTAACGGAACAGAAGGCTATCGTACTGCAGAAGTAACAATTGGTGGGGTTGATACGGATTATATTTCTTCCAAAACAATGGAAGTTAAAAATACTCAAGGGCTTTATTTTATCGGTGAAGTGCTAGATGTAACAGGCTGGCTTGGCGGTTATAACTTCCAATGGGCGTGGTCTTCCGCCTACGCTTGTGCAATGGGAATTGTGGAGCGTAAGCGGTAGAGTTACTTTGAGAAATCATATTGGCAAAGTTGCCACAACAGCATAGCCTTTTTGCTCACCAATACTTTCTACTTGTGTATTTGCTCCAATAAAAACGGCTTCACCTTGTTTGAGATGAATGGAATCGCTGCCTAGATCTAAATATAGGCTACCTTCCATTACTAACAAAATACTCGCACTTGAACTGGTAAATTGCTCTTCACTTAGTTGAGTAAAATCTAAACGTTGTAGTGCAAAATCTTTTGCTAAAGGGGTTGGATATAAAAAGAGATTACTTTCTTGCTGTTCAGGGTAATAGCAAGGAATGATTTTCGGCACAACTTCACTATAATCAATGGTGCTTAATAGTGCAGGAATATCAACGTATTTAGGCGTTAATCCACCACGAATAACATTATCTGATGCTGCCATCAGTTCAATATTTTGTCCACGTAAATAGGCGTGGGGCAATCCTGCACCTTGATAGATTCCTTCGCCTTTTTCAAGGTGAACGATATTAAATAGGTAAAAGCAGAGCAAGCCAGCATCAAGTTTTATCAATGGAATGTCCATTGCTTCTAAAGCATAAAGCACCCAGTATTCCGCTTGGTTTAAAGGTAATTTCCCTTGCTGATAAGCAGGGCGATATTGCTCAATAATCGGTAAAAGCCACTGTTCTAGCTGGGTTTGATCGGCTTGCATAATCTCCGCATAAACCTTTGGCAAACCTTGCTGTTGAATACGTTCTGCAAGCGGTGCTAAAGAGCTTCTATTTTGCAAATCTTGTATGATCTGAGCAAGGGGTTTAAATCCGTGAAGTAGCCAGAAGTCTGATAATGCAATCATCATTTCGGGCTTATGGTTGCGATCTTTATAAGTCCGATGGTTAGCCGTTAAGGGAATTCCCTGTTGTTCTTCTTGTAGGAACCCTTGTTCTGCCTGTGATTTTGTGGGGTGGAGCTGAATAGAAAGCGGTAGCTTAACGTCTAAAATTTTCAAAAGATAGGGTAGTTCATCACCAAATTTTGCTCGACTTTCATCACCGAGTAATTCAGGGGCAGTATCTAACAGACGGTCTAGCGGGAGCCATTTCTGTTCAAATTCAACTAAAGAAGGTGCGGATCGATGGGCTCCTAGCCAGTATTCTGCGTAAGGTTGTGCATTTTTATTCTCTAACTTCAACCAAGTAGGGATAAAATCTTCGCCCCCCCAATTATAATGTTGATGCTTGCCCACTAATTTAAAAATCATTATTTGTATCCTCCAAAGAAATTCACGACTTTTTCAACATCTTGTGAATGTTTAATCGGAATAAATAAACGGCGACCGTTGCTTAAATCAATCACTAATTTCTGTTTGTCCGCTAAGTTAATTTGTGAAATGCGTTGATAATCAATATAGAACGCACTTAAGAAAAAGCCACGCTCTTTCAACAATAATTTGGGTTTACGCCAAAAACTACTATAAATAACCAAAATGACCGACATTCCTAACAGAAACAGCGTAAACGGCTGAATACCTGTTTGTAAACCTTGTGCAATGGTTAGCCCGATTAGCCCAATTAAAATCCACGAGTCAATTTTTGCTTGTGGTTGCAGCTCAATCGCTAACTTGGTTTGCCCGTTACGTTTAGGCACAATCACTTGTTCATAGGTAGCATAAGAAAGCGTAAGAAACAGTCCGATAATAAGAATAAGATTTGTCATTTGTAAAAAATTAGAAAGAAAAGACCGCTTGTATTTTACCACAAGCGGTCTGATTCAGTAGATTATTTGCACATTAAGCTAATGCACCTGTCCACGCACCAAGAATACCGATAGCGAAGAACCCAACGATAATCCATAACGCATTGACACGATTACGCAATAACCACATACAAGCGAAAGTTAATAGTAACGGTAATAAACCTGGCATCAAGCTATCTAAAATAGATTGTACCGTTGTAATTTCAGTTGTACCGTCTTGTTTCTCAATGGTTGCAACTACTAACGGAACGTTAATACTCGTCCATTTTTGAACTAATGCCCCCATAATAAACAAGCCGAGAATTGAAGCACCTTCCGTTAGTTTTTGTAATAAACCACCACTCATATCTTGTACAACATCTAATCCTTTTTTATAGCCATAAGTTACACCATAGTAACGTGTAGCAAGACGAACGAGGTTAAATAGTACAAAAAACAGTAATGGGCCTAAAATACTTCCTGTAAGAGCTAAACCAGCACCAAGTGCAGCAAATACAGGACGTGCAGTTCCCCAATAAATTGGATCGCCCACACCAGCTAAAGGTCCCATTAAACCTACTTTGATCCCATTGATTGCCGCATCGTCAATCGGTTTACCATTAGCACGCTCTTCTTCCATTGCAATGGTTACACCTAATACTGGTGCTGCAACGAAAGGTTGCGTATTGAAAAATTCTAAGTGGCGTTTAATCGCATCTTTACGCTCTTGTGAATTTGGATCTGGATATAAGCGTTTAATCACTGGTACCATTGAATAGCAGAAACCTAATGCCTGCATACGTTCAAAGTTCCACGAACCTTGGAATAGATTTGAACGGCGTACGACCGCATTTAAATCACTTTGCGTTACTTTTTTGATTTCAGTTGTCATATTACTACCCTTCTTAGTCTAAACGGTTATCAAGGTCATTGTTTGTTGCTTGTACTTGCACCACTTGTTTACTTTGATTGTATTTCGGGTGAAGTTGAATATAAAGAATTGCCATTACTGTACCTAGTACACCAAGTGCCACTAAGTTAAAGTTAGTGAACGCTGCTACAACGAAACCTGTGTAGAAGAATGGCATTAGGTGTCCTGCACGCATCATATTGATGACCATTGCATAACCTACAACCGCAATGAAACCACCTGCAATTTTTAAGCCTGTTGTTACGACATCAGGAATTGCACTTAACATTGATTGTACTGTATCTGTACCTGCTGTCATTGCAACAATTAACGCAGGAATTGCAATACGCATCGCTTGAAGTAATAGTGCTGAACGGTGAATCCAATCTAATTTGTTTAAATCCCCTGTTTCAACAGCTTTATCCGCAGCGTGTTGGAAACCAACGGTAATCGCACGCACAACATAAGTGAGTACTTGACCTGCCGCAGCAAGTGGAATTGCAAGAGCAATCGCAGTTGGAATATCTTGCCCACCAACGATAACAAGAATAGTTGAAACCACAGACGCTAATGCTGCATCAGGTGCAAGTGCTGCCCCGATATTCATCCAACCTAGTGCTAATAATTCTAATGAGCCACCCACAATGATCCCTGTTTTCATATCACCTAATACAATACCGATTAAGGTACAAGCGATTAACGGGCGGTGTGTTTGCCATTCATCTAAAATTGATCCCATACCTGATACACAGGCAACAAGGAAGACAAGGACGATTTGTAAAGTAGAAATTTCCATACTGATTTCCTTAGATTAAGTTATTTTTCTTGAGTAAATCCATCATATATTGACGGCTGTCGTTTGATACTTTACGCACATCAAGCTCAATGTTTCGTTCATTTAACACTTTGAATGCTTCAATATCTTTCTCATCAACGGCTACCGCACTGGTAATCATTTTCTTACCATCTTTATATGCCATACCGCCAACATTGATTGATTTAAAATCCACACCTGCATCAGACAAACGCAATACATCCGTCGGATTAGTGAAGAGCAACATCATACGTTCACCTGCATATTCAGGGTTGTTATACACACGCACCATCTTTTCAACATTCACAACGTGAGCTGTTACCCCTGGTGGAGCAACACTTTTCAGCATTGTAGAACGTACCGAATCTTTAGCAACATCATCATTAACCACCACGATACGGCTAACCTTGCTCTCTTTTGTCCAACGTGTTGCAACTTGACCGTGAATTAAACGGTCATCAATACGGGCAAGACCAATCTCTAAATGCCCCACACCATTAGCAGTAACCACTGCTGGCTCTGAAGGTTTCGCGGGTGCAACAGGTGCTGAAGCGGTAACTTCTGGCTCTTTTTCTGCAAATTTTAATGCACGCACACCACCACGCCCAGTTTCAAGTGCAATTTCGACTAGCTCTTGTAAACTTGGGTTGTCATCTCGAGCCATAAAGGTTTCGACTAACATCGGCACATTTACACCCGTTACAATATCCATATTCTCGTTGCCATCGGCAACACGATTTGCCGCATTAAACGGACTTCCACCCCAAGTATCGACCAGGAATAGAACCTGATCGCAATGAGCCAATTCGCCTGCCAATTTTGCTTGGTATTTGCCGATAATCGTTTCAGCATTTTCACCTGGTACAAAATCAATAGAGGCAACATTTTCCTGCTCGCCGATCAACATCTCAGTCGTCTTGAGAAGTTGCTCTGCTGCTACCCCGTGGGTTGCAATAATAATCGCAATACTCATCTGCATTTTCCTTTTATAATAAAAATGAATTTTGAATTTATTCTCAAATAGAGTGAATAAAACAAGCGAATTGTAGAATAAAGGCGAATTTCGACAACTGCATTTACTTAAAAATGAGAGATAGATCTCATTTTTTCGTTAAATTTGTACAATAAAAAAGCACAAAAATACCCTAATTTTTTTATGAACAAAAATAATTAACAAGATAATTACAATTTTTGATATGAATTGATGAAATGGAGGGTAAGAAAGATAGGGAAAGGTAAACAGAAAACCTAAAATTTGCATAAAAATAACCGCTTGCAAAAAACAAGCGGTTATTTTAGCTTAAAAATTTACAGAAATATTATAAACCTTTTGGAATACGGATTTTTTGACCTGGGAAGATTTTATCCGCATCTTTAATCACTTCTTTGTTTGCATCAACAATAGCCGTATATTTTGCTCCGTTACCGTATGCTTTCTCAGCGATTTTCCATAATGTATCGCCTTTTTGGATCACATAAAATTCGTCATCATTAGCAACTTGTTCACCATTTGCAATTCGTACTTCATCAATATTCACATTCGTGATCCCAGCAATATTACCTGCCATCAATACCGCTTTTTCAATCGCCGCAGCACTTGATGCCACACCACTAATTTTTGCTGTGCCATTTTCCACCGTTACTTGTACATCTTCCACACCTGGATTATCTTCTGCCAAATGCTCTGTTACCGCTTTTGATGCCTCTTCTTCTTTGTTAAATAATTTTTTACCAATATCAGAAACGAAATCAAATAAACCCATCGTAAAGTCCTCTAAAATAAAAAGTTGATATTTGAGATTGAAATTGCTCAATCCGTCGGTTAGATTACAACAACACCAAGAAGTTCAACAAGAGAAATAAAATGAAATTAGCCGAAGCCTTAATTGAACGAGCAGATTTACAACGCCGTCTTGCTCAATTACAACAACGTTTACACCAAAATGCACAATATCAAGAAGGTGAACAACCGAGCGAAGATCCACAAATGTTACTGCTCGAATATCATCAAGTTGCAGAGCAGCTAAAACAGCTTATTGTTAAAATTAACCTGACAAACCAACGAATTGCTCTCGAAAATGGCACAAAAATGATTGAAGCCTTAGCTGAACGAGATCATCTTAAAGCAACACATTCAATGTTAATCGGGTTAGCCGATGCCGCAACGCCCGAACAAAATCGTTATAGCCGTAGTGAAATTAAAACGCTCTCGGCTGTGAATGTGAAACAAACTCGTCAGCAAGCCGATGAAATTGCCAAACAATATCGCCAGCTTGACACCCAAATTCAACAAGCCAACTGGCTAAACGATCTTTAAACATCAAATTTGGTAGTTTTTAAATCAAGGCGAATACACTCTCTGCTTGAGATTAAAGCACTAATTTATGCAGAAACGAAGGGCAGTTTCATTTTGATGAACAGTGTAGCCCAACACAAGTTATGCCGTAATGTAATGCTGTAAAATGTACAACCTCGTATTGATTGATTTAAAAATGAGGGTGGGAAAGGGGATAAGCGGTAAGATAAGTAAAAAAATTTACAAATCTTACCGCTTAAATTTTCCATTTTTTTAATTATTCCGCTACAATTCTAAGTTTATATAACCTTACGTGAATAGGGAACAACGTGAAACAAGTCCAATTTTACCTTCTAAGCCAAGAACATTCAGGAGAGCTACTTGCAAGCGAAGCCTTAGCTTGTGATTTAGCCGCTAATGCCTGGCGAGCGGGTAAAAGAGTTATCATTACTTGTGAAACAGAACAGCAAGCCTTAACGATTGATGAAGCGTTATGGGCAAGAGATCCTGAACAATTTGTTCCCCATAATCTATCGGGCGAAGCTACAACTTATGCCACCCCGATTGAAATTTCGTGGCAAGGTAAACGTAATGCTCAACGTCGAGATGTGTTGATTTCATTACAATCACAACTCCCTGAATTTATTAACAGTTTCACTCATATTATTGATTTTGTCCCTGTTCAAGAAAACGAAAAAGCCTTAGCAAGAGAACGCTACAAACAATATCGTCAGCTAGGCTGGCAGTTAAGTACGGAGCAGGTATAATAACTTACAAAGCAAAAGATAAATAAACGGTAAGATTTCTAACGGTTTTTACAAATCCTTCCGTTTGTATAGATTAGGATAGCGCTCGTCTTTGACGAGTGCTGTAATTTTAAGCAAAAAAGCACTCGTGTGGACACGAGCGCTATCGGGGGGAACTGGATCGAGAAAAAGAGTAGTCTATCATTCTATTTTTCGATCTTATTTGTGAGCATTTGCGCTTTAATGTTAATTTTTGGAGATCTGATCCCCCTCTTTAGCAAAGAGGGGCTAGGGGAGATTTGAAAACGTGAATAACAAGCGAAAGATAAATAAGCGGTAAGATTTCTAACGATTTTTGCAAATTTTTCCGAAAAATTCACCGCTTATATAGGTAGGATAGCGCTCGTCTTTGACGAGTGCTGTAATTTTAAGCAAAAAAGCACTCGTGTGGACACGAGCGCTATCGGGGATATTTGGTAAACGTGAATTATGAAGTGAGAGATAATAATTTAGGCAGGTATAATGAAAAAACAGATGTTAGTTCAAATTGCAGAACTAAAAGAAAAGATTGCTCAATACCGACCGCTGTCGCCAAGCGAAGTACAGAGACTGCGTGAAGAATTTATTATTGAAAGTACATACAATTCTAATGCGATTGAAGGAAATACCATTACGTTGCGTGAAACGGTGCTTATTCTAAAAGAAGGAATGATCATAGCCGAAAAACCGATTCGAGAACATTTGGATATTATCGGGTTTAAAGATGCGTTTAATTATATTTATGAATTAGTCGCTAATAATGAGCCATTAACGGAACGGACAATTAAAGATATTCATTCGCTCGTATTGATGAGTAATGCAGAAAATCGTGGGGTTTATCGTAAAATTCCAGTGCGAATTTTAGGTGCAGAAAATGAGCCAACACCGCCTTATTTGATTGCAGAAGAAATGGCAACGTTAATTGCAAAATATCAGCAGAAACTCACCGCTTGTCATCCGTTGGAAGCGATTGCGTGGCTACATTTAGCCTTTGAAAGTATTCACCCTTTTATTGACGGCAATGGAAGAACAGGGCGATTATTGCTCAATTTTGAATTACTAAAACAAGGTTATTTACCCGTTGATATTAAATTCACCGACCGAGTAAAATATTACGGCTGTTTTGATGAGTTTCATCGCAATAATCAAGATCCTACGGCTTTATTAGAACTGATTGCAGGGTATGAATTGCAAGAATTGGAAAGATATTTACATATTTTGGAGCGTTAAAATGACAAAACAAGAAGAAATCGCCGAATATCAACGCCAATTACATATTCAATTTAAAGCGTGGATGGACGATAAGAAAAAGCGTGAAGTGCTGACATTTCAACGCCCAAATGGGAATATTGTTCGCCACTATCCTGATGGACACGAAGAAGTAATTGAATATGCTAAAGCAAAATAATTTAGCGATTTTTTACTGTGGCACAAACGGTGCGGGTAAAACGACATTGCGTGGATTTAATAAAGATACGGTACAAATTGTGATTGATTCAGATCATATTGCAATGCAAATTAATCCCGAAAATCCCCGTTTAGTAGATAGCCAAGCAGGTAGAAAAGCGATTGAGTTATTTAAGTTTGCAATTAAACAGCAAATTTCGTTTTCTATGGAATCAACTTTGTCGGGAAATTCTATTTTACAAAGAATAAAAACTACAAAAGAAAACGGCTTTTTTGTGCGGTTAAATTATGTTGGTGTAAATAGTGTTTCGATTAATATTGATCGAGTAAAAGCAAGAGTTGCAAGTGGCGGGCATTTTATTGATGAAGCCACTATCCGTAACCGCTATGACATCAGTTTGCAAAATTTAATTAAAATCTTACCGCTTTGTGATGAAGTATTTATCTACGACAATTCAGGTGAAGTCCCAAATTTAATTTTTCATCTTAGTGAAAATGGATTAACGCAATGGGTTGATGAATTACCGAAGTGGTGTGCTGAGTTGTTGGAAGAGTTGCTAACTTTGGGTTATACAAAATAAAATGTACTTTGTTATTCGTTTGACAAATCTCCCCTAACCCCTCTTTACTAAAGAGGGGAACTGTCTCAAACGAAAATTAAATATCGAAGTGCTTCAACAGGATTTTGTATTTTCAGATGGATTTGTAAGTTCCTGCGATCTGATCCCCCCTCTTTAGCAAAGAGGGGTTAGGGGAGATTTGGCAGGCGTAAATTACAAAGCAAAAGATAAACAAGCGGTAAGATTTCTAACGTTTTTTGCAAATTTCTCTGAAAAATTTACCGCTTGTATAGATAGGATAGCGCTCGTCTTTGACGAGTGCTGTAATTAAATAAGAGTAAGCACTCGTGTGGACACGAGCGCTATCGGGGGGGGGTGACTTGAGCGATATTGAGAGAATTAATTATGGAATGGTTAAATAAAAATTTTGATAATTTAATAGTTGGTGTAATAGTAACTGTTATTGGCGGAATTATTCTAGAGTGTTTACATCGTAAATTATTTTATTCTAAATCAGGCTCCAATTCTGAACCTAAAACAGAAAAAAACGATAAAAAATTGATTAACGATGCACAATCAAAGGGCTCAAAACAACTTGAAGTAAATTTAACTTCATATGAGAAAAAACTATATTCAGAGGTAATTCAATTTACCTATCGATTGGTTGAGCGAATTACAATTTTGGCACCGTTAAGATATCCTCAATTAGACGTAGAATACAGTAAGTTTAAACTATTTCTAGTTAATGGGGTTAAAGATTTTGATGTAAAACTTGAACAATCTTTAGAGGTTTCAAGGACATTCAAGAGTAATACTAAATCTTTCTTGAATAAAATTGATGCTAATTGCTATAAATTAGCTTCATTTATGGGTAAAGATATTGGGGTGCAGAATGTAAATATACTAGAAGTTGCTCAAAAATTAAAAGATGAAATTCAAGAATTTAAGAAAACTGTAAAGCAATAATTTCCAAATGGGAATGTTCCCTTTATATAAAAGAGAAAAACCAATGACAAAACCATTCCAAATGGCAGACCGCTTCGACGCATCTGCAGTAGAACAAGCCCTGTATAAACACTGGGAAGAGCAAGGCTATTTTAAGCCGAATGAAAATCCGAATGTGCCGAGTTACTGTATCGCCATTCCGCCACCGAATGTAACGGGTTCGTTGCATATGGGGCACGCATTCCAGCAAACATTGATGGATACCCTTATCCGTTTCAACCGTATGGAAGGCAATAACACCTTATGGCAAGCGGGGACAGACCACGCGGGGATCGCCACGCAAATGGTGGTGGAGCGTAAAATCGCAGCGGAAGAAGGCAAAACTCGCCACGACTACGGGCGTGAGGCTTTCATCAATAAAATTTGGGATTGGAAAGCCTATTCTGGCGGTACGATCAGCCAGCAAATGCGTCGTTTAGGCAACTCAATCGACTGGGATCGTGAGCGTTTCACAATGGACGAAGGCTTATCCAATGCGGTAAAAGAAGTCTTCGTTCGTTTACACGAAGAAGGCTTGATTTATCGTGGCAAACGCCTTGTGAACTGGGATCCGAAATTACACACTGCGATCTCTGATCTTGAAGTGGAAAACAAAGAGAGCAAAGGCTCGCTGTGGCATTTCCGCTATCCGCTCGCAAATGGAGCAAAAACCGCTGACGGTAAAGATTATTTAGTAGTGGCAACTACTCGCCCTGAAACAATGTTGGGCGATACGGCTGTGGCGGTTCACCCTGAAGATGAGCGTTATCAATCTTTGATTGGTAAAACCGTTATCCTACCGCTTGCTAATCGTGAAATCCCGATTATTGCCGATGAATATGTCGATCGTGAATTTGGAACAGGCGTAGTAAAAATTACCCCTGCTCACGATTTTAACGACTACGAAGTGGGCAAACGCCACAGTTTGCCAATGGTAAACGTCTTAACCTTAAATGCGGATATTCGTGCGGAAGCGGAAATTATCGGCACAGACGGCAAACCGCTAACCAGTTACGAGGCGAAAATCCCTGCGGATTATCAAGGCTTAGAGCGTTTTGTGGCACGCAAGAAAATTGTGGCGGATTTTGAAGCTCTCGGCTTGTTAGATGAAATTAAACCGCACGATTTGAAAGTGCCTTACGGCGATCGTGGTGGCGTGCCAATCGAGCCAATGCTGACTGACCAATGGTATGTGTCAGTAAAACCTCTTGCAGAAGTGGCGACTAAAGCAGTAGAAGACGGCGAAATTCAATTTGTGCCGAAACAGTATGAAAACTTATATTTCTCTTGGATGCGTGATATTCAAGATTGGTGTATTTCTCGCCAATTATGGTGGGGACACCGTATTCCAGCGTGGTATGACGAGCAAGGTAACGTGTATGTAGCTCGTGATGAAGCAGAAGTGCGGTCAAAATATCAGTTAAATTCTGATGTTGTACTACGCCAAGATGAAGACGTATTAGACACTTGGTTCTCATCAGGTTTATGGACGTTCTCAACTTTAGGCTGGCCAGAGCAAACCAAAGAGCTGAAAATGTTCCACCCGACCGATGTATTAATTACTGGTTTCGACATCATCTTCTTCTGGGTTGCTCGTATGATTATGTTTACGATGCACTTTATCAAAGATGAAAACGGCAAACCGCAAGTACCATTTAAAACGGTGTATGTAACAGGCTTAATTCGTGATGAACAAGGGCAAAAAATGTCGAAATCGAAAGGGAATGTATTAGACCCAATTGATATGATTGACGGCATTTCCCTTGAAGATCTTCTTGAAAAACGCACAGGCAATATGATGCAACCACAGCTTGCCGAGAAAATTGCGAAAGCAACGCGTAAAGAATTTGAGAACGGTATTTCTGCTCACGGTACGGACGCATTGCGTTTCACCCTTGCTGCTCTTGCAAGCAACGGTCGTGATATTAACTGGGATATGAAACGCCTAGAAGGCTACCGCAATTTCTGCAACAAATTATGGAATGCAAGCCGTTTCGTACTCACAAACGACAAACTGGATTTAAGCAGTGGCGAAGTGGAATACAGTTTAGCGGATCGTTGGATTGAATCGACTTTCAACCGCACTGTTGAAGAATTCCGTTCAGCATTAGCACAATACCGTTTTGACTTAGCAGCAAATACCATTTACGAATTTACTTGGAACCAATTCTGCGACTGGTATTTAGAGCTAACCAAACCTATTTTTGCTAACGGTACGGACGCTCAAAAACGTGGTGCAAGCCAAACGTTAGTGAAAGTGTTGGAAAAATTATTGCGTTTAGCTCACCCGATTATTCCATTTATTACCGAAGAAATTTGGCAAAAAGTGAAAGGATTTGCAGGTGTTGAAGGCGATACCATTATGTTACAGCCATTCCCACAAGTAGATTCCGAAGCAATCGACAACCAAGCAGAACAACAAATTGCGTGGTTAAAAGAAGTAATTATTGCGGTGCGTAATATTCGTGCGGAATCGAACATTGCACCAAGCAAAGGACTTGACCTATTGCTACGCAATATCAGCGAAACAGATTGCAAAATTCTTACCGAAAACGACCGCTTGTTAAAAGCGATTGCCAAGTTGGATAACGTAAAAGTGCTTAACGCTGGCGAAGAAGCCCCGCTTTCTGTAACCAAACTCATCGGCAATGCGGAGTTATTCGTCCCAATGGCAGGCTTTATCAATAAAGAGGCAGAACTTGCCCGTTTGAATAAAGAGATTGAAAAACTGAATAACGAAGTGGCTCGTATCGAAAACAAACTCAGCAACGATGCTTTCGTGGCAAAAGCCCCAGAGCAAGTCATCGCTAAAGAGCGTGAAAAAATGCAAGAGTACCGAAACGGTTTAGAGAAATTGCAAGAACAGTATAAAGCGATTGAGGCGTTGTAATATATAGGTGGAGCGAAAGCTCCACTTATTTATTTTAGGTGCTGGAGTAAAATGCCCTAAACTTCACTCCATTTTCACAAAATTCTTGGTTGTATTTTAGATATCTGCTGTTAAATCCAATTTCCCAACCGACCAATCTATTGCTAATAACGAGCAAAATACGGAAGTTTTGATTTGACATTTTGGAATATCTCAATCAAACTAACTAAGTAAACTAAGTTAAAAGGAGCGTAAAATGTCTATTGCCGTTGAATTACAAAGTATCAATATTCACGATGCCAAAACGCATTTATCACGCATTGTAGAAGAAGTTAAACGTCAAAAAACACCAGTGATCATTGCAAAAGCAGGCAAACCACAAGTAAAAATCGTACCTATTGATAATGATTTACCTACTACAAGATTTGGCTTTATGCAGAAGCAAATTGTACCCGATAATTTTGATCGTTTATACGAAGAGGAAATTCTAATAATGTTTAATGGAGAAGCAAAATGAAAGTGTTGCTAGATACTCATATTTTGCTTTGGCTTGCCTTTGATAATAAGGGTAAGTTATCTCCACAATCTATTGATCTATTAGAAGACTTTAATAATGAACTCTATTTTAGCCTTGCAAGCTTATGGGAGATTGCGATTAAATCTTCACTTGGTAAGCCTGATTTTGAAGTGAATGTAGAACAGTTAGAAAAAGGGTTATTGAGCGTGGGTTGTAAGCCTTTATCAATTCAATTTCCTCATATTGTGAAATCTGCTCAATTGCCAATGATTCATAAAGATCCCTTTGACAGACTATTACTTGCTCAAGCTGAATATGAAGGGATCTATTTTTTAACTGCAGATAGTTTAATTGTACAATATCAGAAAGCATTTATTTTAAAAGCATAGAGCTAATATACAAAGCTGTAAAATTTAAATGAACCTTACACAAATTATACTAGGAATATATTTATGCAACTTGATAATATTTTTAAGAAAGTTATTCAAATGTGGAAAGCTGATAAAGGTGCATTTAATAGCAAATCAGAAGCTTATATTGCATTAAATACAACCTTAACAAATAAAATTAAAGATATTATTAAAACTGATATTAATTCTAGTTATTTTGTCTTAGGACATTCTGGGCAAGGTAACTGGGCTTCAGTACCTTGGTTAGAAATTTCTAACCTCGTAATTAAAGAAAATAATAATATCTATATCACTTATTTATTTAAATCCGATTTTTCAGGTATCTATCTTTCATTACAATTAAAGTCGGAAAGGAATAAAATTAAATATAATAAGCAGGAAATTCAACAAATAATATCTAGAGTGAGATCTTTTCTTCCTTGGGGAAATACACAATTTAGTGATGAAGATATTTCATTACCAACAAAAGAGATTTATGAAAGAACTAATATCATTTCTAAATACTACTCTTATTCTAATATTCCAAATGAGAATACATTGATTGATGATCTGAAGGCTATGATGAGCTTATATGAAAGATTGTCAGTATTTAATAGTCAATACTTAGATAAACAATCTGAACGAGAGCGCATAAAATATTATACTCATCTGCCCAAATCCTTCCTTCTCCTAGCTGGCATTTCAGGCACTGGGAAATCTCGTTTTGTGCGTGAGCAAGTGGCTGAACCTGATCGTAAAGAACGCTATCAATTAGTGGCTGTACGCCCTGATTGGCATGAACCATCAGATTTGTTGGGCTATGTCTCTCGTTTAAGTGGAACAGCACAATATGTGATGACTGATGTATTGAAATTTATTGTGAAGGCCTGGCAAGCGGTTGAAAAAGCTGGATTTATTGCAAATAACAAAGTAACTGGCAATAGAGCGCAACTGCCACAAGTTTTACCTTATTGGCTTTGCCTTGATGAAATGAACCTTGCTCCTGTTGAGCAATACTTTGCTGATTACTTGTCCGTATTAGAAACTCGTGAATGGAGATGGGACAATGATGATTTTGTTTATCATACAGAAGCCTTGTTAAGCCCGATAGTTTGGACGGATATTACTAATTTCCAACAAGAATTAGGCGTGAGTGATGAGCTTTGGGCGTTTTTCCAACAGAATGGCATTGGTATTCCATTCAACTTGATTGTGGCAGGTACGGTAAATATGGACGAAACCACTCACGCTTTTTCTCGTAAGGTGTTAGATCGCGCGTTGAGTTTTGATTTTAGTGAGTTTTATCCAAATGATTTTTCGACATTTTTTAAGCCAACGACTAAACCAAAACTATTAAGCTATCCGATTTATTCTCAACTAAAACAAGGGGATTTAGACGATAAGCTTGCAGATAAATCTATCAAATTTTTGACCGCACTTAATCAACAATTTGAGCATACGCCATTTAAATTAGGTTTTCGTGCATTAAATGAATTGCTATTAAGCGTACATTCATTTCAACCACAAACTGATGAGGAGCTTCAAGCAGTGTGGGATGATTTTGTGATGACAAAAATCTTGCCACGCATTGAGGGCGATGAAACGAAAGTAGAAAATGTGCTAGATAAAATCGAAGAACAACTCAAAAAGCAATTAGAGAATATTTGGGAAGGAAAACGCCCTGATTTATGGCGTGAGCAAATTGATGAGCAAGCTAGCTTACTTGAAATTCCTTGTCGTTCCAAAGTAAAACTGGAACAGATGAAAAAATTGCTCACCGATCGTGGAATGGTTAGTTTTTGGTAAAAGTAAGTTTTTATAGGTAATGGGTTTGTAAGCATAACTTACAATTTCACATAATCAGTAATGTCAAAATGAAGATCTATTGCAATTCACAGCCTCATTTCTCTTTTGAGATTTATTGTACTAATCTCAATGTTCGCCAATCTCGATATATAGAAACCTTAAAAAAACGAAAGAAAGAAATCGCTCTTTACTATTTGCAAATTAATCATCAAAAGCAACCGCTTGAGGAGCCAATCTTCTTTGAAAATAGTCGTTATGATTTTGAATTTTTCTTTCATAATGAGGTAAAAAAAGTATGCTTAGCTCATAAGTTGAACAGTGTAAATGATGCTTTTCGTTTTAATTCACAACGGAATTTGTTGATCGGTTCAGTAGATACAGGAAATGATATTGGTTGGTTTCATTTGCCTTTAAATTATGAGTTAGCTGATGGATCAACACATACTTTTGATTTTGCTTTTGAAGTTCTACCAAGCAAAATGGATTTGCATTCCGATTTACCTCAAATGTATGCCGATATTGACGAACATTACCCGCTATGGCGTTTTAATTTGGTTGAAAAAGCGGAGCAATCTGTTCAAGGTAGTCGCAAGCGAGTAGATTTCTCATTGCTCTGGTTTGCTCAATTTCAACGTTTACAAGCTGATTTTGCAGCAGCCTTAAAGGTGATCGCTAATAGCCCACACAACCGACTACAAGTAGTAGAAAAATATCAAAGAGCGGATAAAATCAAAGGGAAATTGCCAGAACGTACCGCAATGAAAATCCGCAATGATATACAAAATGGCTTATGGCATAAGCGTTATGCTATTACGGAGAAAACGTTATCCGTAGATACGCCAGAAAACCGTTTTGTCAAAATGGCAGTTAATCGTTCTTTAAAAATCTTGGCAAATTTCGACCGCACTTTAAGTCAGGAAAATGCGAAAACTAACCGATTATCTGAGGCTTTTTTCCAGCGATTAGAGGAATGGCAAAAGCCTTTGCGCTTATTTCAAGATCAACCTTTTTTACAACAAGTTGGCGATTTTCAGGGGCTAAGTAAAGAAAGTTTAGTATTACAACAGCGTTCAGGCTATCAGCGAGTTTTTCAAATTTGGCAAGAACTAAAGCATTATCTTGATATTTTTGAGCGAAATAATGCCGAAATTTCACAAAAATCTGTGGCAGAGCTTTATGAAGTATGGTGCTTTTTGGCATTACGCCGTTGCTTGCTTAAATGTGGTTTCAATGAAAAGCATCGGAAAAAGGCGTTGTTAGCCCAAGCTGATGATTTTAGTTTAATGATGAAAGATGGTATTCGAGGTGCATTTCATTTTGAGAAAGATGGTGTAAAAATTCGGTTAGCCCACGAACCTAAATTTGGTAAAAATAATCAAACGATCAAATCCTTTGTAACACCACAAAAGCCAGATATTTTCTTAGAAGTGATTTTTCCAAATAAGCTACGTTATATTTGGCTGTTTGATGCAAAATACCGTATAAAAACAGAGCAATCTAAAGACGAAAATGATGATATTGAGCATATTGATTATGTGCCAGATGATGCGATTAACCAAATGCATCGCTATCGTGATGCGTTGATTTTATTGGATAATTCACAGCTTACACCCAAATCTCGCCCTGTGTTTGGTGCTTTTGCTTTGTATCCTGGTTTTTTTGATCAAAAAGCGGTGGAAAATCCCTATCAAAATGCAATTGATGAAGTGGGTATCGGTGCATTTGCTTTATTGCCAACAGAAAATGGTGATCATTGGCTTACTGAATTTTTGAAATCTAAATTACATCTTAAACAGGCTCACGACAATTTGTGGCTACAACACGAAGCTCGTATTGCTGATCATGGTATGCAACAGACCTATTACAATAATTTAGTCTTTGTTATTGGTATTGGGCAAGATCGTTCTGCGGACTATTATAATCAATTGGAACAAGGAAAATTAGCTTGGTATCACACGCCAGTAGCCACTTTTGAGCTGAAATATCCTGATTATCTGGCGAGTGAAATCCGCTTTTTAGCCTTGGCGTATCAAGGTGAAATTCATCGAATTTATCCTGTAAAATCAGTACAAAAATTGCCACGTTCACAAATTACTGTTGAACAAGCTGGAGCAGAAAGTGAAAGTTCTGTGGAGTACTATTTATTTGAATTGGCAAGACCTTTGCTGTTAGAGCAACCAATTACTGATGTTCCACAATTAGATGAACAAGGTAAAGGATTTAGACATACGATGAAACTAACTACATTGGAAAAATTGGATAATGTGACGTCTTTTACTGCGTTGGATGGATTAGCAATTTATTCATAAAATATGATGTAGAAGATCAGACTTACTTTGACAATCATTATAAAAATCAGAGTTTCTCTATCACTCCAATTTCTTGCTAATAACATTAGCTATAAAAAAACCGCTTGGCTAATCAGTTAAACTGGCTAACCAAGCGGTGTATTTAAGCCGTATGCTGGTGTTTCAACAGCTGTATTGCTTTTCACAAAAGGTGGGACAACCTCGAAAGTATGGTTCTATGATGTGCAAGCGGACGGTTATAGCTTAGATGATAAACGTACACCAATTGAGCAGAACGATTTGCCGTTAGTGGAAAGAATGTGGCAGCAATACCGTGAAATGGTGCTAAGTAATCAAGAAGCGGAAATTCAAGCTCAATTTGGCGATAAAACCAAACCAAGTTTTGTGGTGGATGTGCAGGATATTATCGCAAATGGCTATGATTTATCCATCAATCGCTATAAAGAGGTTGTCCATCAGGAACAAGAATACGAATCGCCAGCAGTTATTATGCAACGTATTGAAGATTTAGAAACAGAGATTCAAGCAGAGCTGCAAGCACTTAAAATGTTACTCAATAGAAGCTAGTAGGAATCCCCGTCCTTTAGGGCGGGGAGCGTCAAATCCTACTCCTATGTTCTACTCTGACGTGGGTGTGTTCAATCCCATCTTGATGTTCATAATCATATTTAAAACCTTTTAATCTAACTTGAATATTATTTTCTTGAGCATAGACATTCGTAAAATCTTCAAGTAATTCTAAAATATCGCTTGCAATATAAATTGCTCGTTCAGCATTGATAGTGATTTTAGAATTAGGTTGAATATTTTTTAACGTTTTCTTCAATGCTGCTTTATTTAAAAAAGAGACTTCTTCACCTAGCTCTAACACAATATTATCGGCATCAGCCAATTCTTCTCGGCTTAAATAATAAGAACGTTTCATATTACCGTGCAAAATAAACAGAATACTAATAATTAAACCAATTCCTACCCCTTTTAATAAATCTAAAAAGACCACTGCAATCATAGTGGCAACAAAAGGAATAAACTGATAGATGCCTTTCTGCAAAAAATGTAGATAGATACTTGGTTTGGTAAGTTTGTAACCAATAATAATCAGAATGGCAGCTAAACTAGCAAGAGGAATTTTATTCAGTAGGCTTGGAATAGAAAGTACACAAATGAGTAATAGTAGCCCGTGAAAAATGGCAGAAATTTTATGGGTTGCCCCCGCATTTGCATTCGCAGAAGATCGAACAATCACAGAAGTCATCGGTAAGCCACCTAATAAAGACGCAATCACATTTCCAATACCTTGCGTGCGTAATTCTCGATTCGTATCAGTAATTCGGCGATGTTTATCTAAACGATCTGCTGCTTCAATTGAGAGTAATGTTTCAATAGAGGCAACAATCGCAATAGTAATTCCTGTTACCCAAACAATTTGGTTACTGAAACCTGAAAAGTCGGGAAAACGGATCAATCTTTCTGCTTGCTCTAAATTTTCTGGCACAGGGAGTTGCACTAATTGGCTAGTAGGAATAGCCAATGGGCTATTAAAATAGATAAAGCATTCATTGATAAGAATTCCCACAATCACCGCAATTAGTGCTGATGGCAGAATTTTAATTTTTCGTAGTTGTGGAATAAAATCCCAACCAATCACAATAAGTAAAGCGGTAAAAGCCACAATCAATGAGCCTAAATGAACGTGGATAATTGGATCAGAAAATACCGATAATAATTTGTCGCTCCCTAAGGCATAAGGCAGTTCTTTAATAATAATGATAACCCCAATACCTGCTAACATTCCTTCAATTACGGCAAAAGGAATATAATTTGTAATACTTCCTGCTTTGATAAGCCCTAGTAAGAGCTGAATAACTCCAGCAATTAAACCTGCACAGAGAAAGAGCTCAAAAGAACCTAATTCACTAATAGCACTTAACACTATTGCCGCTAACCCAGCTGCTGGCCCTGATACACTAATATGTGATGTACTTAACCACCCAATGACAATACCACCCACGATACCAGATACAATACCTGATAATGGTGGGGCACCTGATGCTAATGCGATGCCTAAGCAGAGCGGTAAAGCAACGAGAAAAACGACTAATCCTGATGCGAAATTTTGTTTAAGTAAACGTCCATTATTTTGAATGAGGCTCATAACTGCTGAATCCAAACCGTAAGAAAGGAGTATTATTCTACGCCTTTTAAACAAGAAAATATTTGGCTTACATCACAAATTGAGTGAGAAATTGAAATAAAAAGTAAGAAAGCGGTAGTTTTAGAGAAGATAAATGCCACTACCGCTTATCACTAATTAAAATTTGTTAGCTGTTCCATCAAACCACTTTGGCGTTGAATTTTCATACTTACCCCCTGTTTCCAGATTTTTTCATTACTAAATAGGGTAAAGTGGGATTTTGCTCGTGTTACTGCGGTGTACAGTAGCTCTTTACTGATTACAGGTGAGAACGAAAGGGGCATTATTAACAACGTATGAGCAAATTCAGAGCCTTGTGATTTATGAACTGTCATCACATAAGCAGGTTCGTTACTCGGTAAACGATTTACTGAGATACTTAAATAATCGCCTTTTTCTGTTTGTGTTTCAAAGTAAACTCGCAATTTGCCTTGCTCATCAGGGAGGATAATTCCAATATCGCCACTATAAATATTGAGTTGTGGGGCATTTTCAGTAACCAAAATAGGCTTACCGATGTAGTTTTCTCGGCTATGGCGGAAATGAACTAAGTGATGTTGTAATAATGCTTCCGCAATAGCGTGGTTCAACTTTTCAACGCCTAACTCACTGACTCGCAAAGCGGAAAGAAAACGAACTTGTTGAAAAGCAGTAAAAATAGCCTGAATATTTTCTTTTGTAGGTTCACTTCTATAATGTTTGACTTGTTGCAGGTAATCACGATAAAGCATCACCGCTTTTTTGACGACCATTTCTACACAATGTTGCGTCCAGAGTGGTTGTGTAGCAAATTCATTCACATTAGGATAGTTATATAAAGTAAGATCATTAAATTCAGATCTTGCAAAAATATCCCACGATCTGACCGCTTGTTGGGCGTTAATTTCTTTCGCCAGTTGCCCGATGCCAGACCGATCATCAAAGCGATAACTATGCCGTAAGTGACAAAGAGAATCACAAATAAAGGGCGGGTTTGTACTTTGGGCTGGAATAATTTCCCCTGTGGTTTCACTCAAATAATGGCTATGAGTAGGGCTATATCCCAAAGTTAAAAATTGCCCAAGCTCACTCATCATACTGCCAGCTTCTACGGACGCAAGCTGATCTTTATCTCCCAGTAAAATCACCCGAGTATTTGGTTTTAACGCATTGAGTAATTTATCCATCACAAACAAGTCAATCATTGAGGCTTCATCAACTACAATTAAATCAATATGTAGTGGATTTTGTGAATGATAACGTGGCGTATCACTATTTGGATAAATACCAATCAAGCTATGAATTGTCGAGGCTTTAGTCGGTACTTCATTTTTTAAGTTATCGGGTAAAGATAACTCTTGTAAACTTTGGTGAATAGACTCTTTCAAACGAGCAGCCGCTTTTCCTGTTGGTGCAACGAGTGCAATATTCAGTAAAGGTTGCCCAAGTTTGAGCTGTTTAAGTTGTAATGCGGCTAATAAAATGGCAACAGTACGAGTTTTGCCCGTTCCCGGTCCACCTGAAATAATACTAAATGGCTGTTTTAATGCCGTTGCCACCGCTATTTTCTGCCAGTCAATATTCTCTGATTTTTCTGGAAAAAATTGAGCGATAATCTGCTGTTCAAGTGTGAAATTTGTATTTTGTATCGGTAAACTGACCGCTTGTTGAAGATATTGTGCGATTTGATTTTCAGCTTGCCAATAGCGATAGAAATAAACCCGTTGATGTTGGAATAACATCGGCATTACTTTATTTGGATCATTGCTAAAAGCAATATGATTGGCTAACACACTTTGCCATTCAAGCGGTGAGATATGCTCAATTTTTTGCAAAATTGCATTACTCAATTCCCGATTATTTAAACCAAAAGGATTACTTGCCAAAGTAGAGTCTAATCGAACACAACTATGACCTTGCATTACATTAAAAGAGACTAAAGCACTAACCAAAATAGCTAAATTCTGTTGTAACGTTGAATAGCCTTGGTTTTGCTGTTTATTATCAATTAATTTAGCAAATTGATAATTTAACTCTGAGATCAATTTTTCCGATTTAAGATGAGCGAGTAGTGTTAGCATAATAGATAAGAGAACAAATAGATTGATGATAAAAATCCACGCATTTGCGTGGATCAGACTGATGACAAACCTTAATTTGTTGATTTAATGAGTGGACGCCAAGCGTGGCGTCCCTACAAAGAAAAACTATAACCAATTGAAAAATAGACATTTTATTTTTCCGTGTAGCGTGGCGTCCCTACAAAGAAAAACTATAACCAATTGAAAAATAGACATTTTATTTTTCCGTGTAGGGACGCCACGCTTGGCGTCCGAATGAAAACACTTTGTCAATAAACTGATCCACGCATTTGCGTGGATTTTTTATTGATGACTAATTATTCAACGCGTAATAAACGGCTGGTATTTGTACCGCCTTCTTTTAACTCATCACCGTGAGTAAGAAGAACCAAATCGCCAGTCATTAAATAGCCTTGTTCTTTTAACAATGCTAATGCTTTTTTCGCACCGTCAATAGTACGGCTATCTAAATCGTAGAATACTGGTGTTACACCACGATAAAGTGCTGCACGATTTAACGCTTTCTCATTACGAGAAAGAGCATAAATTGGTAAACCTGAACTGATACGGCTCATCAATTTTGCTGTTTCACCTGAATGTGTTAAAGCGATAATTGCACTCACACCGTCCATATGGTTTGCAGTGTACATCGCTGACATCGCAACCGCTTCTTCTACGGTACTAAATTTATCTTCCATACGGTGACGAGATACATTGATACTTGGCATTGTTTCTGCACCTAAGCAAACTTCCGCCATTGATTTTACAGTTTCAACAGGGTAGTCACCATTTGCTGTTTCGCCTGAAAGCATTACTGCATCAGTACCATCTAACACTGCATTTGCAACGTCCATTACTTCCGCACGAGTTGGCATTGGTTTTTTGATCATTGATTCCATCATTTGTGTTGCTGTAATCACCACTCGATTTAAACGGCGTGAACGGCGGATCAATTTTTTCTGAACGCCAACTAATGCTGCATCACCAATCTCAACCCCTAAGTCACCACGAGCAACCATAATTACATCAGCACCTAAGATGATGTCATTCATCGCTTCTTCAGTCGCAACAGTTTCAGCACGTTCTACTTTCGCAACAATTTTAGTATCTAAACCTGCTTCGTGAGCTAATTGACGTGCATAGTGTAAGTCTGCGCTTGATTGTGGGAAAGAAACAGCAAGATAATCAACACCAATTTTTGCGGCTAATTTAATATCTTCTTTATCTTTCTCTGTTAAAGCTGGAGCAGATAAACCACCACCTAATTTGTTAATACCTTTATTGTTTGATAATGGACCGCCAACAGTTACTTCAGTAAAGACTTTTGCTCCATCAATAGAAAGTACTTTTAACTGAACATTACCATCATCTAATAACAGAATATCGCCTGGTACAACATCATTTGGTAGATTTTTATAATCTAAACCCACTGATTCTTGTGTACCTTCACCTTTTGGTAAATCTGCATCAAGGGTAAATTTATCACCGATATTTAAGAAAATCTTCCCTTCTTTGAAGGTTGATACACGAATTTTAGGACCTTGTAAGTCACCAAGAATAGCAACGTGTTTACCTAAACGTTTAGCAATTTCACGCACCTTTTCAGCACGATCGATATGATCTTGTGGTACACCGTGAGAGAAGTTCATACGAACCATATTTGCACCAGCAGCAATAATTTTTTCTAAAGTATTGCCACGGTCAGTTGCAGGACCCATTGTACAAACAATTTTGGTTCTTCTGAGTTTACGAGACATTATTGAGTTACTCCATTGATAATAGTTAAAAATAATCGAAATCTTTCAGAGTCGTTGCGAGAACAATAGAAATTGCTTGCAACCACAAAAAACGGGGAGCATTATACGCTTAAATCGTTTTAGTTTAAATATAAGAAGGGGAAGAATAATGAAGATTTGGGTAATGCGACACGGGGAAGCAGCTTTTAATGCCTCATCTGATAGTCAAAGGACATTGACAAAAAATGGGGAAGTAATGGCGTATGAGCAAGGTCAATGGTTAGGAAAAAGACTGCTAGATCAATCAATTACTTTTGATAAGATTATTGTCAGCCCTTATTTACGCACCCAACAAACCGTAGAACATCTTTGCCAAGGAATGCAAGCGGCAGGATATATGCAAAGTTTTGCAAATATTATCGAAACGTGGCAAGGAATTACCCCATCGGGCAATCCTAATAATGTGATGGATTATCTCTCTTTTCTAAATGAAGAAGGTGCAAAGCATATTTTAATTGTTTCTCATCTTCCCCTAGTTTTTGATTTAGTTCAACATCTTACTCAATATCAACAAAGTGTACATTTTTACCCTGCCGTAATTGCTGAAGTAGAATGGAATAGCAGAAATGGGAATCTGATCACAACAGCTTTTCCTAGATAACATCATTAATTGAAGTTATTTCCCTTGCATAGCAATATGAAATCCCGTAAAATTCCGCCCGTTTTGCTCTATTTAGGGCGTGTAAAAAGAAATCATATCTTCTGCAAGCGGTATGATCGTTAGAAAAATTTACTAGAGGAATAGGACTATTAAACCTGTAAAACGTGTTCAGACAAATCGCGCTCATCGTCTTAATGATGAAATTCGCGTAAAAGAGGTTCGTTTAACTGATCAAGATGGCGAACAACTTGGTATTGTATCAATTCAAGAAGCATTAGCAAAAGCTGAAGAGGCTGAGTTAGACTTAGTTGAAATTAGCCCAAATGCTGAACCACCGGTTTGTCGTATTATGAACTACGGTAAGTTCATCTACGAGAAAGAAAAAGCTGCAAAAGAGCAGAAGAAAAAGCAGAAAGTTGTACAAGTGAAGGAAATTAAATTCCGTCCTGGTACAGACGAAGGCGACTATCAGGTAAAACTACGCAGCCTGATTCGCTTTTTAGAAGATGGGGATAAAGCTAAAATTACTGTTCGTTTCCGCGGACGTGAGATGGCTCACCAAGAAATTGGTATGGACGTGCTAGAACGTGTTAAAAACGATTTAGCAGAGATTGCTGTGGTAGAATCTGCTCCAGGCAAACTTGAAGGCCGCCAAGTTGTAATGGTGCTTGCCCCTAAGAAGAAGTAATTAGTGCAATTCAAGTAAAGTAAGCGGTTAGATTTGTAATATATTTTGCAAATCTTATCGCTTGTTTTCGCCTAATTATTGGTTATTAACAAAAACAATGCGGAGTTTTTAAACAATGCCTAAAATTAAAACAGTACGTGGTGCTGCGAAGCGTTTCAAGAAAACAGCTTCTGGCGGTTTCAAACGTAAACAATCTCACTTACGTCACATTTTGACTAAGAAAACCACTAAACGTAAACGTCACTTACGTCACAAATCAATGGTAGCGAAAGCAGACCAAGTATTAGTAGTAGCGTGCTTACCATACGCATAAGCCGCTAAGTAAGTTAAACGTACGTTAGAAATTCTTAGTAGAACACAATGTTTTGTGTTCATTAAAACGAAATAGACAAATTAGGAGATTAAATAATGGCTCGTGTAAAACGTGGTGTTATTGCAAGAGCACGCCATAAGAAAGTTCTTAAGGCTGCTAAAGGTTATTATGGTGCACGTTCACGCGTGTATCGCGTTGCTTTCCAAGCAGTAGTTAAAGCTGCTCAATATGCTTACCGTGACCGCCGTCAGCGTAAACGTCAATTCCGTCAATTATGGATTGCTCGTATCAACGCTGCAGCTCGTCAAAACGGTTTATCTTACAGCAAATTCATCAATGGCTTGAAAAAGGCATCTGTTGAAATCGACCGTAAGATCCTTGCTGATATCGCAGTATTTGACAAAGTTGCTTTTGCAGCATTAGTTGCTAAAGCAAAATCTGCTCTTTAATTTTTTAAAGAATAGAGATAGGCACCGTAACAGGTGCCTTTTTTGTATCTATTTTTATTATTTGAATGAAAGTCAATGCAAAAGCTCATTATTATTCGTGGACATTCAGGTTCAGGTAAATCAACTTTTGCTCATCAAAAGATCGTTGAGTTTAAAAATACTTTTTCTAATGCAATTATTTATCATATTGAAAATGATAAATATATGATAAAAGGTGGTGTTTATTCTTGGACAAGAACAGCTTATGTACAAGCAAAACAATCGGCTAAGCAGGATATTCAACAGGCATTTCAGCAAATGGCGTTAAACCCGACACTAAATATCCTTTTGGTAATTAGTAATGTGGGAGCAAATAGACGAGAAATTGATGAGTATTTGAGTTTGGCTGAAACTTATAAGATAGATATTGAAATTTATCGAATGCAAAATTTCTTTAGAAATCAGCATAATGTCTCATTATCGATCGTTTGTAAGATGTATCTTGATATTTTAGCAACACCATTACCGAATGAAATACTCATTCCTGCAGTTAAACCGATGTCTCCTTATATTAAGAAAAGATTACAGGAAATAGTTTATTCAAAATGTTATTGTAAATATAATTAAAAGATATATAAATTTGAGCTAAAATTTATATCTATCAGATTTTATTTTCTATTTTTTATTTTGGCATTAGGGTTATTTTATATGTCCACTTATACTGTTCACATTCTCTTATCCGATCAACTTTCTCCAACTATTATTAATTTGCCTTCAGGAGAAATCAGTGAATTGCCCTTGTATAAAGATGCGGTTTACAAAGTATTTGATGAAAATGGTAATTTAGTCGTTGAGCTAGATGGTGCATCATTGGAAGAAAATCAATCTATTTTTGTAGATGGGCAGCAGAAAACAGCAATTCGATTTGAACGTGCAGAAGTACCTTTTGCGGATTGGAGTGCTGCATTAACAGGCACTGCGTTAGTAGCAGGAGCTGTGCTAGCAACACAGGTCTATAAAAAGGTTTTAGATAACAATAATCACAATTCAAAACCGTTAGAGCCACAACCTCAGCCTGAACCACAACCTCAGCCTGAACCACAACCTCAGCCTGAGCCACAACCTCAGCCTGAACCGCAACCTCAGCCACAACCTCAGCCTGAACCGCAACCTCAGCCACAACCTCAGCCTGAACCGCAACCTCAGCCTGAGCCACAACCTCAGCCTGAACCACAACCTGAGCCTCAGCCTGAACCACAACCTGAGCCTGAACCGCAACCTGAGCCTGAACCACAACCTCAGCCTGAACCGCAACCTCAGCCTGAACCACAACCTCAGCCTGAACCACAACCTCAGCCTGAGCCGCAACCTCAGCCTGAACCACAACCTCAGCCTGAACCGCAACCTCAGCCTGAACCGCAACCTCAGCCTGAACCGCAACCTCAGCCTGAACCACAGCCTCAGCCTGAACCGCAACTTCAGCCTGAACCAAAACCTGAGCCAGAACCAGAACAACCTAAGCCTAAAATTATTATCAATGATATAGCTAGCGATAACATCTTAAATAAAGCGGAAAGTTCCGCTGAAGTTGTTTTAACTGGACGTGTGGAATATCAAGGCTCGCAATCCATTAAGTTACAAGCGGTCATTAACCAAAAGAAATTTGCAGTTACCTTAAATTCGGATAACTCGTGGAGTGTTAATATTCCAGGTGAAAAATTAAAGCAGAATGAAGGTATAAATAACCTAAAAGTGATCGCTTCCTTATCAAATTCTGAAACGATCCTTACAGAAGAAAATAAAGAATATAGCGTTGATACAATAATCGGAAAACCAATCATCAAAATTAATGGTATTACCGATGATGATATTATCAATGCAGTGGAATCCAAAGATGCTACGATAAAAATTAGCGGTACGGTAACCAATACAGCCCATTCAGAAGTTAAAGCCACAGATAAAGTCATTCTGAAATTAGGCGACAGTACACAGGAAGTGACACTCGTAGAGAAAAATGGTGAGTTTACTTTTGAAGCAGATGTATCTACAACATCTTTGGTGAAGCATACTCAAATTACTGCTGAAATTATGACTTCAGATAGTGCCAAAAATAGTGACACAACAGAAGTATCTCGTAGCTATCAAGTAAAAAATAGCATAGAGAAGCCAGAACTCACTATTGATGATATTACAGGTGATAATAAAATCAATGTAGCGGAAGCCAAAACCAATATTACGATTTCAGGTACGGTAAAAAATGGTTTTAATGGGCAAAAAGTAATCTTAACCTGCGGTTGCCCAAGTTGTACAGGTACTAAATGGACAGATTTAGAAGCTATTATTAGTGAGGGTAAATTCCAAGTCGATGTAAAAGGTGCGGATTTAGTCGCTGCTGCAAAAGATAATAAAATGAAGATAAAAGCAAACTATACAGCGGTAGATGAAGCCAAAAATAGTGCTAAGGCAGCGGAAGTTGAGAAAGAGTATAGTGTTGATACTAAACAACCTAAAGTGAGCGTAACTATTGATCCTATTGGAACGGATGGTGTTATTAATATTGAAGAAGCGAAAGCTAGCACAATAAAAATAACAGGGAGTTTTTCAGCTGGTCGTGGCATTTTCCCTGTCGGTAAAGCAGAATTAATTATTGGTTCAGATAAAATACCTTTAACATTTAATGGTACAAACTTTAGTGTAAATGTTGTAAAAGAGATGTTATTAAAAAATCAGCATACAGGTTCAATTGGTATTAAAGCTGTATTTTTTGATGAGAGTGATTTTGCGAATTTTGATGGAATAACCATTATTTCAGCCCCGAATAGCGATTCTTTACCCGCAACATACCGCTTCGATCTAGAACCACCCAAATTAGGTATTACGGTTAATCCAATTCCAACCATTAATTTGGAAGTGGCAAAACAGCCAATTACGCTATCAGGGCAATTACATTTTGATAAAGCCAAAGTAGATGAAAAGAGCGTACAGGCGGAAATTACAATTAACGGCAAAAAACACCAAGCAGTGCTTGATTTAGAAAATAGCAGTTGGAGTTTAACCTTGCCTGCTGGGGAGCTGACTGCGAAACAAGGTCAGTCTGAAATTCAAGCGGTAATTAAAGCCAACAGTTTTACAGGTAATAGCGGAGAACATTCCGCAACAGCAAATTACAATGTTGATACGATTTTACCGATAGCCACTGTTGAATTAACAGTGGGTGATAATAATCGTATATTGAAAACGGCGACAGGGGATGTGGCTATCACAGGTAAAGTCAAAGGGGATTTCAAAGTTGGCGAACTGGTTACTCTTACATTTAACGGTCAATCCCAATCCGTTGAAATTAAAGATGGCGGTAGCTTTAGCACAAGCATTCCAGCCAGCAAATTATTAGAAAACAGCTCGCAAGGTATTAGCATTCAATATCAGCATAGCGATGATGCGGGTAACGTTGGCGTATTTAGTGGCACGCAATCTTACGCTGTCGCAACGGCAGATATAGGTATCAGTTTAGAGCCTTTAACGACAGATAATTTTATAAATGTAACGGAAGGTCAAAAAACGATTACCTTAAAAGGTAAGGTATGGGGGAATGATTTAGGAAATAACCCTACGGTAACGGTTGAGGTTAATGGACAAACTAAAACAGCAGTGGTGAACGGAAAAGATCTTAGTGTTACTCTCACTTTAGATGAATTAAGAGATACTTCAAATTACACTCTGAAAGCAACAGTACAAGGGCAAAGTAATGCTACCGCAGAAACTAAACTTCAATATGATTTAGACCCGAATTTAATTGCTAGTATTAAGATTGAGAATATTGGGGATAATTTTATTGTAGATGCAATTAATACTCGTAGTATTCGTATTAATGGTTCTGTTGAATTTGATGGTATTTATGCCAAGGGGCAAAATGCACGTTGGTTAAAAACGATTAATGTGAATATCGGTGATAAAGTTTACACTGTTGGTTTTGATAGCAAAGAAAAAACATTTTTTGTTGATGTTCCTCAAGCAGATTTTGAAATGTTGGATGGAAAAACAATTACTGTCGATTTTAACGATAGCCGTCAAACCTATTTCCCTAAAACACCAGTGGATTTAGTTGCATCAACAAATGGTTCACCATTTAAAATGGTTAAACCGACGCCTGAACCAGAAATTAAAATAAAATCTTTAAAGTTAATGAGTGAAAATCATCTAATTCAGAAAATAGATGGTGAAGCTGGTTATTCTCGTTCTATTCAAGAAAATAAAGTTTTGGTGTCAGATGATTATAAGTTAAATCAAACAGATAATAGCATTGAACTAAGTAATAAATTTGAATCAATGGAAATTAAAACAACAGTTACAGAAAATAATCAGTATTTATTCAAATTACCTGAAGATTTTGATATTGTTACTGTTACTGGAAAGGTCAATGGGCTAGTGAAACAAGGCGATAAGATTGATTTACATCTCAACAATGGTGTGGAAGTAAAAAACTATAAGGATATAGAAGTAAATGCGGATAAAACATTTAGTGCAAAAATTTCAAGAAAATATTTTGAGGCATTTAGCGATGGAAAAATTATAGATAAATTATCTTACCCAGCTATTACCGCAGTATTAAAGGTGAATAATGGGCTAGGAAAAGAAGTTGAAGTAAGTGATTTAGCTCATTTTGCTTCAACCAAGCCAACTAGTGATGTATTTGTGAATAAGTTAACTCAGGCTAATACTAATGTAGATCTACCATATTTTATTAAAGGCGTAAATTCAAATCAAAACCAAGGTTTTTTAACTAGAATTAATTATGGAGGAAATGGAAAACCTTTAGTTTTAAAATATCATTTTGCAGATAAAGAAAGCTCAAATGCTCAAAATCCTAATACTAGCATATCTCAAAATGGAACATATGTTGATTTTTCGGATAAACATAAATCTATCATTGAGCAAGCATTTAAAATTATTTCTTCCTACATTAATATTGAATTTATTAAATCAGATGAGAAAATTAATCCAAACGAAGGAATAACGCTTTACCAATCTAGTTTTGTTAAAAATTATGAATCGTCCATAGCTCTTGCATATTCAGGAGGAAATTTATATTGGCAGAAAGGTATGATTATTTCGGAAGCTGAAAAAGAAAATGCGACAGAAATTGAGAGATTGTATAATGAAGATAGAGTGTTACGTATTGCCTTACACGAAATTACACATAATCTTCAAATGCAGCATACAGAGTATTATGCTAATTTTGAGAAGAAAATTGTAGAAAATTTTGAAACAGAAGCATCAAGTGAATTTACGTTAATGTCTTACAATGTAAGTGCTGAAGCAGAGTCATTAAGAGATTTACGTATGTACGATTTAGCTTTCTTACACTACCGTTTTGGTGTGAATGAAAAACAACGCGCTGGTAATGATGTCTATACGTTTAAAAACTATGATTATTATTCTTCAGATGGAGCTATTTATATTTGGGACGGTGCAGGCGTTGATACTTTTGATGCGTCTCACGAAGATAAAGCTGTTCACGTTGATTTAACGCCAGGTTCTTGGATTTATCGTGGAGAAAATAAAACTAAATATTTAGTTTTAGAAGGAGAGGACAAATTAAGTAGGATAGATAATTATTTTACTGAGAAAGATGAACCAAATATTAGTTCTGTTCGAGGCTATTTGGATTATCAATCTTCTGAAATTTTCAGATTAACTCAAAGAGGTACAAGTGAAGAGGCTGTCAAGTTTAACAACTACACCAAAGACCAAGCCTTTATCGGTTTTGGTACGCAAATTGAAAATCTGATTGGTTCAAAACATAATGATGAATTGATTGGTAACAAAGCGGATAACAATATCTCAGGTGGTGCTGGTGATGACATTATCAAAGGCGGTGAGGGTAATGACTACCTAGATGGTGGAGTAGGTAACGACCAGTTATACGGTGGCTTAGGCGATGATATTTTTGTGGTGGATTCAACAAGCGATACGGTTACGGAAAATGCGGATGAAGGTAATGACACTATTTACAGTACGGTAGATTTTACCCTACCAACAAATGTTGAAACGCTAATTTTAATCGGCAATACCGCTAAAAATGCGACAGGTAATGATGGCGATAATACTTTAATTGCGAATAACAATGGCAACACGTTGAACGGTGCAGGTGGTAATGACCGATTGATTGGTGGTTTAGGGGAAGATACCTTAACTGGTGGTGCTGGAAATGATGTTTTCGTATTTAAGACGGTGTTAAATGGTAAAGTTGATACCATTACCGACTTTAAATCAGGCGAAGATAAAATTGAGCTTTCAAGAGATATTTTCTCATCGTTACTTGAGCAAACCTCTAATTTGAGTGATTATCTGAAATACGATGCTACGGAGAAAACCTTATCTTATGATCCTGACGCATTAGGAAATGCAGATCCAATAATTTTTGCTAAAGGATTAACAGCCTTTGATCTAGCGAAAGATGTGATTATTGTATAGATAAAGAAAATGAGTAGTGTGGCGAATGTTCACACTACTCATTTATTTTTAGGCAGTGATTCGCTTTTCGTTATAGCAAAAATTTGCTAAAATCTAACCGCTTTTTCGTCCGCCCATTTGTGAGGGCGAGTAAAGCTCAGTTTTATATACAATAATCAATTAATAAATCGCAAAAAATTATCGGAATCTAGCCGCTTGCAAGCGGTTTTTTGTTTTCCATTTTTTGCAAAATGTTCAATCTCAACAAGTAGCCTTTCGTATGGGTTACCACTGTATAAGGATTAAAAATGCCAATTATTACTTTACCAGATGGCTCTCAACGCCAATTTGATCACCCCGTTTCTGTAATGGACGTTGCCCAAAGTATCGGTGCCGGTCTTGCTAAAGCAACTATCGCAGGGCGTGTAAACGGTGAACGCCGTGATGCATCAGATATGATTCACGAAGATGCAACCTTAGAAATTATTACCGCAAAAGATGAAGACGGTTTAGAAATTATTCGTCACTCAACAGCTCACTTGCTCGGTCACGCAATAAAACAGCTTTTCCCAAATGTTAAAATGGCGATTGGACCAACGATCGACAACGGTTTTTATTATGACATTGATTTAGATCGCTCTTTAACTCAAGAAGATATTGATGCGTTAGAAAAACGTATGCTTGAGTTAGCAAAAACCAACTATGACGTAGTGAAAAAGCCAGTAAGTTGGCAAGAAGCTCGAGATACTTTTGAAGCTCGTGGCGAGCCGTATAAAATGGCTATCTTAGATGAAAATATTGCAAAAACAGATACGCCAGCGTTATATCATCACCAAGAATATATTGATATGTGTCGTGGTCCACACGTCCCGAATATGCGTTTTTGTCATCACTTCAAATTGATGAAAGTCGCAGGGGCTTACTGGCGTGGCGATAGCAAAAATAAAATGCTACAACGTGTTTATGGTACGGCTTGGGCGGATAAAAAACAGCTTGCCGATTACTTGCACCGCTTAGAAGAAGCGGCTAAACGTGATCATCGTAAAATTGGTAAAGCCTTAGATTTATTCCATATGCAAGAAGAAGCTCCAGGTATGGTGTTCTGGCATAATGACGGTTGGACGATTTTCCGCGAACTTGAAACCTTTGTTCGTACTAAACTTAAACAATACGACTATCAGGAAGTAAAAGGTCCATTTATGATGGACAGAGTATTGTGGGAGAAAACAGGTCACTGGCAAAACTATGGTGATTTAATGTTCACTACTTCTTCGGAAAATCGTGAGTACGCAATTAAGCCGATGAACTGCCCAGGGCATATTCAGATTTTCAACCAAGGTCTAAAATCTTATCGTGATCTACCATTGCGTATGGCGGAGTTTGGTTCTTGTCATCGTAACGAACCGTCAGGCTCATTACACGGCATTATGCGTGTGCGTGGTTTTACCCAAGATGATGCACATATCTTCTGTATGCCAGAGCAAGTGGAAAGTGAAGTAACTTCGTGCATTAAAATGGTTTACGATATTTATAGCACCTTTGGTTTCCAAAATATCAAAGTAAAACTTTCAACTCGCCCTGAAAACAGCATTGGTACTGATGAAATGTGGGCGAAAGCAGAAGCGGATTTAGCCGCAGCGTTAGTTGCAAACGGGCTAGAATATGAAATTCAAGAAGGCGAGGGGGCATTCTATGGGCCGAAAATTGAATTTACTCTCCACGATTGCTTAGATCGTGCGTGGCAATGCGGTACGATCCAGTTAGACTTCTTCTTACCAGAGCGTTTAAATGCATCTTATGTTGCTGAAGATAATGATCGTAGAACGCCAGTGATGATCCACCGTGCGATTTTAGGATCACTTGAGCGTTTTATCGGGATCATCACTGAAGAATATGCGGGTTTCTTCCCTGCTTGGTTAGCTCCAACACAAGCGGTGGTAATGAACATTACCGACAGTCAAGCGGATTATGTTCAACAAGTAGTGAAAGCTTTATCTGATGCAGGTATTCGTGTAAAAGCGGATCTACGTAATGAAAAAGTAGGCTTTAAAATTCGCGAACATACTCTACGTCGTGTTCCTTATATGCTCGTATGTGGCGATAAAGAAATCGAAGCAGGCAAAGTTGCAGTGCGTACACGCAAAGGGGCTGATTTAGGCACGTTTACCATTGCAGAATTTACTGAGCTACTCAAAAACCAAATTAGACAACGTGAATTGAAGTTGTTGGGTGAAGAGTAATTCGTAAATTTTAACTAAAAAGACACCGCTTATCAGGCGGTGTTGGATTATTGAAGGTAGTATGGGGCTAATGTAATTAGCCCCTACGGTTCTAATGTTATTTGTATCGTAGGGGCAAATCATATTTGCCCTTAAACTATCGAGATAGGAATTTATCGCAATGTCGCAAATTAAGTTAATTGTAGGGCTTGCTAACCCTGGGGCGAAGTATGAAGAAACTCGTCATAATGCAGGGGAATGGTTAATTAACGAAATTGCCCGAATGTATAATGTGAGCTTAAAAGAAGAAGCTAAATACTTTGGTAAAGTGGCTAAAATCAATACAGCTCAAGGGGAGGTTCGCTTACTTGTTCCTACCACCTTTATGAATTTAAGTGGTAAAGCAGTAGGGGCATTGGCTAACTTCTACCGTATAAAACCTGAAGAGATTTTAGTGGCTCACGATGAGTTAGATTTGCCACCTGGTATCGCTAAAATTAAGCAAGGTGGCGGACACGGTGGACATAATGGATTAAAAGATATTGTAGCAAGTTTAGGCAATAACAATAACTTTTATCGTGTTCGAATTGGCATTGGACACCCAGGACACAAAGATTTAGTCGCAGGTTATGTTTTAGGTAAACCATCACCAACGGATAAACCATTGATTGATGCAGCGATTGATGAAGCAAGTCGTTGTATTGATTTATTATTTAAAGATGGCATTGTGAAAGCAACCAACCGCTTAAATGCTTTTAAAGCATAAACATTGGTAAAAAAATTAGTAAAACTGACCGCTTGAGCGGTACATAAGTTACTCAAAATAGGAAAAATTATGGGATTTAAATGTGGTATTGTCGGTTTGCCAAATGTGGGTAAATCAACACTTTTTAACGCTTTAACCAAAGCAGGAATTGAAGCAGCAAATTATCCATTCTGTACGATTGAGCCGAATACAGGTGTTGTACCAATGCCTGATCCACGCCTTGATGCACTGGCAGAAATTGTTAAACCAGAACGTGTGTTACCAACAACAATGGAATTTGTTGATATTGCTGGTTTAGTGGCAGGAGCAAGTAAAGGTGAAGGCTTAGGTAATAAGTTCTTAGCTAACATTCGTGAAACCGATGCAATCGGACACGTTGTTCGTTGTTTTGAAAATGATGATATTGTTCACGTTGCAGGGAAAATTGATCCACTTGATGACATTGAAACGATCAATACAGAGTTAGCCCTTGCCGATTTAGATAGTTGTGAACGAGCTATTCAGCGTTTACAAAAGCGTGCAAAAGGTGGCGATAAAGAGGCTAAGTTTGAGCTTTCTATTATGGAAAAAATCTTACCTGTCCTTGAAAATGCAGGAATGATCCGCTCCGTTGATTTAGATAAAGACGAATTACACGCTATCAAAGGGTATAACTTCTTAACCTTAAAACCAACAATGTATATTGCCAATGTGAATGAAGACGGCTTTGAAAACAACCCTTATCTTGAAAAAGTAAGAGAATTTGCTGCAAAAGAAGGTTCTGTGGTTGTGCCTGTATGTGCTGCTATTGAAGCAGAAATTGCGGAATTAGAAGACGAAGAAAAAACAGAGTTTTTACAAGATCTTGGTATTGAAGAACCTGGATTAAATCGTGTTATTCGTGCAGGTTACGCATTATTAAACTTACAAACTTATTTCACCGCAGGTGTAAAAGAAGTGAGAGCTTGGACTGTTTCAGTTGGGGCAACTGCACCAAAAGCGGCAGCTGTTATTCATACTGATTTTGAAAAAGGTTTTATTCGTGCTGAAGTAATTGCTTATGATGATTTCGTTCAATATAAAGGTGAGAATGGAGCAAAAGATGCAGGAAAATGGCGTTTAGAAGGTAAAGATTATATTGTTCAAGACGGTGATGTAATGCACTTCCGTTTTAATGTGTAAATCAATTTTTTATAAAGGGCTAAACTTAAATTAGCCCTTAGTTTTTCTAAAGTGATTATTCAAATATTTTTCAAGTGTGTGATATTGAAATTCAAACCCTTCATCGAGTAACTTTTGTGGAATAAGCGGTTGGTTATCTAATAATAATTGCGAACGCTCACCAAGCCCTAGTTTTAAGATAAAACTAGGAACGCTAAAAAATGCGGGACGTTTTAATACTTTAGCAAGTAGGCGGTTAAAATCAGTATTACTGATGCTATTAGGGGCAACTAGGTTATAAGCCCCTTTGCTCTGTTTATTATTCAGCAGAAATAAAATTGCCCGAATATGATCATCTCGTGAAATCCACGCCCAATGTTGTTTTCCGTTACCTAGTTTTCCGCCTAAGCCTAATTTATAGATAGGTAGCATTTTTTGTAACGCACCACCTGCTTGGTCTAAGACTATGCCTGTCCGTAATAAGCAAACTCGTGTTTGTGAGCTTTCCGCTTGGAGAGCCATTTCTTCCCATTGTTTGCAAAGCAAAGCAGGGAATTGCATACCGCAAGCGGTTTGTTCATCATATTTTTTTGTAAAACTTAAATTTCCATAAAATCCAGTGGCAGAGCCTGAAATAAAGGTATGAGGCGGTTGTTCACTTTTATGGAACAGTTCTACTAATTGCTTGGTGATAGTTAATCGACTAGAAAGTAGCTTTTGTTTTTGTTGCTCTGTCCAAGGTTTATCAAAAATCGGCTCACCTGCTAAATTGATGACTGCATCAAATTGATTTAAATTTTGGAAATCGGCAAGATTTTGGCAGTAACTTACCGCTTGTTGAGTTGTCAGGGATTGACGGGTTAAGACAGTAAGATAATGACCTTGGTTAATCAATTCTTGGCAAAGAGCTGTTCCGATAAAGCCTGTTCCCCCTGTAATGAATATATGCATTAGAGCGAACTCTCAAATAGGTCAGTAATATTGTGAATAAGTGTGGTGATACTTGTTTCGCGTGTTGGCGTAATAAAAATGGTGTCATCTCCAGCAATAGTACCTAAAATACCCTCTGCTTTTCCCATTGAGTCAAGTAAACGAGCAATAAGTTGTGCAGCGCCAGGGCTAGTGCGTACAACCACTAGCACATCATTATGATCAATATCAACAACCAAATTTTTTAATGGGCTTGATGTGGTTGGAACACTCAATTCAGCAGGCAATTGGTAAACCATTTCCATTTTTGTGTTGCGTGTACGCACTGCACCAAATTTAGTGAGCATTCGTGATATTTTAGATTGATTAACGTGAGTAAAACCTAGTTCTTGTAGTGCCGTAACGATTTCACTCTGTGAACCAAATTTTTCTTCTTTTAAAAGGGCTTTAAATGCTTCTGAAAGTGAATCTGTTTTTTCCACTGTGATTTCCTTATTATTCATTAAGATTTAAAAATATGCTGAATTTTTGTTTATTTATGCAAAAAAATCAATCTGAATAGGCTTTTTTTCTAAAAAATTTGCGGTAAGTCGCAAAATTTAATTTTGATATTTGAATATTTGCACGATTTTACATACACTTTAAGCATCTCATTTTTATATTCAAGTAAGGAGAACCCTATGAAAGTGGCAGTTTTAGGTGCGGCAGGCGGTATTGGTCAGGCATTAGCACTATTACTTAAATTACAGTTACCAGCAGGTACTACATTAGCGCTTTATGATATTGCTCCTGTTACTCCAGGTGTAGCAGTAGATGTGAGCCATATTCCAACAGCGGTAAAAGCAACGGGATATAGCGGTGAAGACCCAACTCCAGCATTAGAAAATGCAGATTTAGTCTTAATTTCAGCAGGTGTTGCACGCAAACCAGGAATGGATCGTTCAGATTTATTTAATATCAATGCAGGTATTGTGCGTAATTTAATCGAGAAAGTGGCAGTGGTTTGCCCGAAAGCCTGTGTCGGTATTATTACTAATCCTGTCAATACAACTGTTGCAATTGCCGCAGAAGTGCTGAAAAAAGCAGGTGTTTATGATCCGCGTAAATTATTTGGTGTTACTTCACTAGATGTATTGCGTTCAGAAACCTTTGTCGCAGAGTTAAAAGGTAAAGATGTAAATCGTATCAAAGTACCAGTGATTGGTGGGCATTCAGGCGTTACTATTTTACCATTACTTTCTCAGGCTTATGAAGCAGATACCATTCACTTTACTCCAGAAGAAGTTGAAGCATTAACCAAACGCATTCAAAATGCGGGTACCGAAGTAGTTGAAGCAAAAGCTGGTGGTGGATCTGCAACACTTTCAATGGCACAAGCTGCTGCCCGTTTTGCTCGTTCTGTACTAAAAGGCTTAACTGGCGAAGAAGTAACAGAATATGCTTATGTTGAAGGTGATGGTAAATATGCTCGTTTCTTCGCACAACCTGTTCGTTTAGGACGTAATGGTGTTGAAGAATTATTACCTATTGGTGAATTAAGTGCTTATGAACAAGCCGCTATTGATGCGATGATCCCAACATTGAAAGCAGATATTGAATTAGGTGAAAAGTTCATTAACGGATAAGACTTGAATTTAGTCTAAAATGTCGTCATTATGTAAGCCGAAAACACTGTTTTCGGCTTTTGTTTAATTCCATAAAGGGGAATTTTATAAAAGTAGTTAAAGAATAATTACTTATATCTAGGCTGTTATGAATTATTTAATCAATGTAGATGAAACAAATTTTAGTGAAGTGATCAATGCAGCGACAGAAATCCCTGTCGTTTTTCATTTTATTTCAGCAAGAGAGCCAGCTTCAATAGAAATGGAAGCACTCTTTCGCCGATTATCCGATGAATTTCCCAAACAATTTCTTTTAGCGATTGTCAATTGTGATGAGCAACCGATGGTTGCAGCACAATTTAGAGTACAAGCGGTACCAACAAGCTATTTTTTTGCAAATGGGCAGCCTGTTGATGCTATTCAAGGGGCAGTATCTGAGCAAGAATTGCGTGTTCGTTTAGGGAATATTCTTCCTAAAGAAGAAGATTTAAAATTTGCTCAGGCGATTGAGTTTTTAGAAGCTGAGCAGTATGACCTAGCTTTACCACTCTTAAAAAATGCGTGGGAATTGACGAATAAAAAAAATAGTGATTTTGGTTTACTGTATGCGGAAACGCACATTGCTTTAAAAGATGTTGAACCAGCCAAAGCGATTTTATCGCAAATTCCTATTCAGGATCGTGATAGCCGTTGGCAAGGGTTACAAGATCAGATTTTATTATTGGAGCAAGCCGCCGATTCGCCAGAAATTCAGCAGTTACAAGCAGACTATGGTAAAAATCACTCACCAGAAATTGCAATAAAATTAGCAAATCAACTACATCAAGTAAAAAGACATCAAGAAGCATTGGATTTACTTTTTGATTGGTTAAAACAAGATCTTAATGTTAGCAATGGTGAAGTTAAGCAACAGTTTTTAGCAATACTTTCAGCAATGGGTAATGCAGATCCAATGGTTGCAAAATACCGCAGACAACTTTATTCCTTATTATATTGATCAACAAGCGGTTAGATATTACAAAAAATTCGCAATATCTAACCGCTTATATGGAGAACAGAATGGCAACAAAACACGCAAAATTACTCATTTTAGGCTCGGGTCCAGCAGGCTACACGGCTGCGGTATATGCCGCTCGAGCAAACTTAAACCCAGTTTTAGTAACTGGTATGCAACAAGGTGGTCAGCTTACTACTACATCTGAAATTGAAAATTGGCCGGGTGAATTTGAAGAAATCACAGGGACTGATTTAATGAATAAGATGCAAAAACACACAGAGAAGTTTAATACTGAAATTATTTTCGATCATATTCATAGTGTAGATTTATCAAAACGCCCATTCACATTAACGGGGGATTTCAACACTTTTACTTGTGATGCGTTAATTATTGCCACAGGGGCGTCGGCTAAATATTTAGGTTTACCATCGGAAGAGGCTTATAAAGGGCGTGGTGTTTCTGCTTGTGCAACTTGTGATGGTTTTTTCTATCGTAATAAACCTGTTGCAGTCATTGGTGGTGGGAATACCGCAGTAGAAGAAGCACTTTATTTATCTAATGTTGCCTCGCAAGTTCATTTAATTCATCGTCGTGATACTTTCCGTAGTGAAAAAATCCTAATTGAGCGTTTAATGAAGAAAGTTGAAGAAGGCAAAATTGTTTTACATCTTAATAGTGTATTAGAAGAAGTCGTTGGTGATGAAATGGGCGTAACTGGGGTAAAGATTGCAACAGTTCAAGATAATAAAGTGGAACATCTAACTTTAGATGGTGTCTTTATTGCCATCGGACATTCACCAAATACTGAAATTTTTAAAGATCAGCTTGAATTAAATAATGGATATATTGTAGTCAATTCAGGCTTAAATGGTAATGCAACAGCAACTAGTGTAGCAGGGGTTTTTGCAGCAGGTGATGTAATGGATCATCATTATCGTCAAGCGATCACATCAGCGGGAACTGGCTGTATGGCTGCGTTAGATGCAGAGCGTTTTTTAGATACTCAACCTAACTAGTCTTTAAAATCTATTTTTTAGCTATTTGATAGTGACAAAATTTATGAGAAATCTACCCGCTTGTGTGTGGTTTCTCTATTTTTAATATAGATAATGGAATAAAATAGCCAAAATATTTTTATCTTTTGTTATATGGAACAATTTATGACTGAACAACTTGATTTAGAACAAAATCAAAAAACAACTTTAACGATTAAAGAAGTAATTGCTTATTTAGCTGAAAAATTTCCTTTATGTTTTTCAACTGAAGGGGAAGCGAAACCATTAAAAATTGGTTTGTTTCAAGAGTTAGCAGATGCTTTAGCTGAAGAAGGTAAAGTGAGTAAAACTTTATTACGTCAAGCATTGCGTAATTATACAGCAAATTGGCGTTATCTTCATTCTTGTAAAGAGGGTGCTATTCGTGTTGGCTTAAATGGTGAAGAATGTGGCGTTGTTGATGCGACACAGGCAGAACACGCAGCAAAATCACTTGAGCAAGCGAAAGCAGCTTACGCAGAAAGAAAAGCACAGCAAATTAAAGAGCAAAAAGAAAAGCGTAAGGCATTCTTTAAGCAAAAAGCAAAAGAAGAAAATGCACAAAAACGAGCTGAAATAAAAAAACGTAATGAGCCAACAAAAGCATCTATTGAGAGTTTGGCTGCATTAGAGAATAAATTTAGTAAGAATAGACACTAAATATAGTTCAGGCTGATGACAAACATCAAAAAAATAAAATTTGCAGGGTAGTTTCAGCCCTGCATATTTAAAATTAATAAGTTACAAAATGGTGGTCTAAAGCCCACTCTACACAAAAAGACTTTGCCAATAATCTTAAAAAATTAAATTCATATAGGATAGTTATGATAAATAACAAGTTTAAATATCTTGTTGGTTTTTGTAGTAGCTTGATTGCAATTAGCAGTTTTGCTGTTGAGCCTACAATTAAAGCTAGTGAATTAGTTATTCCCACTCCAACAGAACAGCATTCGCTTTCTACAAAACGTGTTACTGCACGTTTAACGCAATCTCATTATCATAAATTTACCTTAGATGATGCTTTTGCTGAGAAAATTTTTAATCGTTATATTGATTGGCTTGATTCATCGCATAATACGTTTTTGCAATCTGATATTGATGAAATGCGTACGAAATATGCAAAAAAATTAGATGAAGAATTGTATGAGGGAAAATTAACAAGTGCTTTTGAAATCTATGATTTGCTAATGAAACGCCGTTATGAGCGTTATCAATATGCGTTGTCATTATTAGACAAAGAACCAGATCTAAAAGGGAATGATCAAATTGAAAATGATCGTGAAAAGGCTCCGTTCCCTAAAACAAAAGAAGAAGCTGATAAATTATGGGAACAGCGTGTTAAAAACGATATTATCAATTTATATTTGAAAGATAAAAAATGGGCTGAAATTAAAAAAACGTTAGTTAAACGCTATAACTTAGCTATTCGCCGTTTAACACAAAATAAAGCAGACGATATTTTACAAACCTATTTGAATGCATTTGCGAGAGAGATTGATCCTCACACAAGTTACCTTTCACCAAGAGCAGCTAAAAGTTTCCAAGAGAGTATGAATCTTTCCTTAGAAGGGATTGGCGCAACGCTTGAGATGGAAGATGATGTAACAAAAATCAAATCACTTGTGCCCGGAGCTCCCGCTGCTCGTAGTAAAAAATTGACTGCTGGTGATAAGATTGTCGGTGTTGGTCAATCACAAGATAAAATTGAAGATGTAGTCGGTTGGCGTTTAGATGACGTTGTCGATAAAATTAAAGGTAAAAAAGGCACGAAAGTTTTTCTTGAAATTGAGCCTGCAAAAGGTGGAAAAAATAAAGTTATCACCCTTGTTCGCGATAAAATTCGTTTAGAAGATAGTGCGGCAAAATTAACTTTCGATAAAGTTGAAGGAAAAAATATTGCGGTTATTAAAATTCCTACTTTCTACATTGGTTTGACGGCAGATGTTCGTAAACTCTTAAAAGAGATGAAAGCGAAAAAAGCAGATGGTTTGATCATAGATTTACGTGAAAATGGTGGTGGTTCGTTACCTGAAGTTGTTGAATTAACAGGACTTTTCATTAAAGAAGGCCCAGTTGTTCAAGTGCGTGATGCTTTCAATCGTATCAGAGTTCACGAAGACCCAGATAGTAACGTTGAATATAATGGCGATATTATGGTAATGATAAACCGTTATAGTGCATCAGCCTCAGAAATTTTCGCTGCTGCAATGCAAGACTATAATCGAGCAATTATTGTTGGGCAACAAACCTTTGGAAAAGGAACGGTACAACAAAGCCGTTCATTGAATTTTGTTTACGATTTAGATCAAAGCCCATTAGGCTTTATTCAATATACGATCCAAAAATTCTATCGTATCAATGGCGGTAGTACTCAGCTAAAAGGTGTTGAAGCGGATATTCGTTTCCCTGAAATTATCAATGCAGAGAAAATTGGTGAGAGCTTTGAAGATAATGCACTGCCTTGGGATAAAATTCCAGCTGCTAACTATACAGAAGTTGGGAATGCCCGTAAAAATGTGGCAGAGCTAACTCACAAACATTCTGAACGTATTGCAAAAGAACCTGAATTTATTACATTAAATGAAGATATTGCAATCCGTAAGCAGAAAGATGAACGTAAATTTACATCGTTAAATCTTACAGAGCGTTTGAAAGAGAATAAAGCTGATGAAACTAAACGATTAAATGATCTTAATGCTCGTTTTAAACGTGAAGGTAAGAAACCGCTGAAAAATCTTGATGCGTTACCAAAAGATTATGAAGCACCAGATTTCTTCCTAAAAGAAACTGAAAAAATGATGGTAGATTGGTTACAGATGGATAAAAAATAAAAAAATCGCTTATAATGTGATACTATTTCAGACCGCTTACTTTATCAAGCGGTCTCTTTTATTAGAAAATTTACAAATTCGGATTTTAATTTCAATGAAAAAACTTAACTACTTGCCTTTTTTGATGTTATCAACTACCGCATTGGCTGAATCTACTGCTTCAGTAGTTGATACAGTGGTACCAAATGCTCAGGCAGTAACAGCTGTTTCAATAGAGAATGTTGTTGTAGAAGATAGCGTATTACCACAATTAAGTTTTGCTGCACAACAAGCAAGAGCAGAAGCATTACTAAAGCAAGCAGAGTATATTATTCAGCGTGAAGAAGAAAAACGAATTGCTGCAGAAAAATTGGCACAGACCCAGAACCGTATTCAGCAAGAAATAGGTTCTAATCACTTGCAATTACCTTCAAATGTAGCACAGATATATGCAACAAATGGCTTGGAGCTATTATGGGCAGATAAAAATGCACAAAAAATCTTTTTGAAAGAGTATGCTGTATTTGTTGCTAGTGGTGTGTCCACAAAGTCAGCAAATGCACTACAGCAAATTCTTGAAATGCCAGAAGGTTTGGCTCAGGATATTCTACTCACTGATAGTTTTTTAGATTATTTGTATTACAACAAAAATGTTGTGAAATTTGCAAACCAATGGCTATATAAGTTGGGAAGTTATGTTCCTAAATCTCCATCAGAAGAGCAAATTTCTGCATGGGTTCAAGCGGTAAGAAATAATGTTGTAGAGCAATATATGGCAGACTTAGTGCCACGTAATCATATTTATCAGGAAACTGTTGATAGATTGCTTATGATGTCACCTGATGACTATCTTCAAAATGATGAACCTAAGAAAAAAAATAAAAAAAACAAAAATATAGCTACATCATTTTATAAATTAGCGTTGAATGCTCAACGCTTGCGTCTTATACCTAGTTTTGATAATGGTCTTTTCGTGAATATTCCGAGTTATCAATTACATTACTTTCGTGATGGTAAGGCTATTTTACAATCTAAAGTTATTGTTGGTCGTGATGAGCGTCGAACTCCAGTGATGTACAGTAAATTAAGTAATATCGTGGTTAATCCGCCTTGGAATGTGCCTACTAGTATTAAGAATAAAGATTTAGTACCTAAAATGCGTCAAGATCCAAGTTATGTAGAGCGTAGGGGTTATGAAATTATTGATAGTAAGGGAAATAAAGTCAATCCTTATAGTATTGACTGGTCTTCCTATGATAATCCGAGAAAAAATTTTCCGTACCATATTCGTCAAAAAGCAGGTGATGATAGTGCATTAGGACGTTACAAATTTAATATGCCTAGTTCTGATGCTATTTATCTGCACGATACACCAAATCATAGCTTGTTTGGTAAGAGTAACCGTGCTTTAAGCTCAGGTTGTGTACGAGTGGCTAAATCAGATGAGCTAGCAACATTGCTTTTAAAAGAGGCTGGTTGGTCAGAAGAGCGTAAAAGAAGTGTTCTCGCGAGTAATAAAACTACCTCAGCACCTATTCGTTCAGATAACCCAGTTTACTTATACTATGTGACAGCTTGGGTTGAAGGTGGAAAAGTTCATACCTTACCTGATATTTATAAATATGATGTGAAAATTCCAAAAACATCATTAGATTGGGAAAAAGTAAGAAATCTGATTTAGATCAGACATTAAGTGAATTTTAAATAAAATGTTCTTAGATGGGGAACTTTCTGAAGTTTAATGATTCTGAAAGTTGTCTTGGATTTTAAAGTTTATGAACATAAGTAAAAGTAATTAAGGTAATAGAATGGAAAACACAAATTTACAACGCCGTAGATGGCTATCTCTCGGTGGTATTATACTTGGAGCTACTCTTTTGCCAAATTATGTCAGTGCAATTGTATCCACTCCCAAGCCTCTCTCATTACGTTTGCGTAATGTAAATACGGGAGAAAAATTAGTCACATCTTATAGTGCGAAAGGTTTTTCTCGTAACGATTTAAAAAAGTTAAATCATATTATGCGAGATCGCCGTACAAACCAAGTGAGGGCAATTGATCCTAATTTATTCTTAAAATTAACTCGTATTCAGGCAAAGTTAGGAGTTCGTAATTCCGAGATTTTAATTATAAGTGGCTATCGCTCTGCACAAACAAATGCTCAAATGAGACGTCGCTCTCGTGGTGTTGCAAGTAATAGCTACCACATTTTAGGTAAAGCGGTGGACTTTTATATCCCAGGAGTGCCTTTAGCTAAAGTAAAATCAGCGGCAGAGAGTTTACATAACGGTGGAGTAGGCTATTATCCTGGCAGTAATTTTGTACACGTTGATACTGGACCTGTTCGTACTTGGCGTGGTTAATAAGCGGTTTGTTTAGATGTTTAATTTACAAATTATTCCTGTAACAGCATTTCAGCAAAATTGTTCAATTATTTGGGACGATGATAAAAATGCTGCAGTTATTGATGCAGGAGGAGATGCTGAAAGAATTATTCAGTTTATTGAGAGCCAAAATCTAAAAGTTAAAAAACTTTTAATTACCCACGGGCATCTCGATCATATTATGGCAGTCGAATCATTAAAAAAACATTTTAAGGTTGAAGTTTTTGGTTCTCAGCAACAAGATCAAATTTTATTTGAGAGACTACCGCAAATTTGTCGTGATTATGGTTTCCCTGAAGTTCCTGCTTTTTTACCTGACCATTGGCTACAAGAAGATGACATAGTCGAAATTGGTAAACTATCTTTTAAAGTTCGTCATTTACCAGGGCATTCACCTGGGCATATTGGCTTTTTTGATTTTGAAAATAAAATAACGTTTAGTGGCGATGTTTTATTCAAAAATAGTATTGGACGAACAGATCTCTATGGTGGTAATTTTGAGCAACTAATTCAAACGATTCATCATAAAATGTTTGATTTAGATGATGATTTCATAGTGATTTCTGGACATGGTTCTCATACAACCATTGGTTATGAGAAGAAAACAAATCCCTTTTTAAATAATACATAAGGCTTAATATGGTAAAACTAAAGCAACTAATTTATATGATCCCAGTCCTGATATTGACTGCGTGTTCATCATCTATCGATCCAGAAACAGGGCAACGTAAAGATCCGTTGGAAGGGTTTAATCGTGCAATGTGGAAAGTGAATTACGAGTATTTAGATCCTTACGTTCTTGAGCCTGTTGCTAAAGGTTGGCGTGATTATGTACCAAGCCCAGTAAAAACAGGATTGGTAAATGTGGCAAATAACCTTGATGAGCCAGCTAGTTTTGTGAATAGATTACTCGAAGGTGAAGGACAAAAAGCAATGGTGCATTTTACTCGCTTTTGGTTTAATACTATTTTCGGTTTAGGTGGGCTGATTGACTTTGCGAGTATGACTAATGATTTGAAATTGGACAATGGTCGCCGTACTTTTGGAGATACATTAGGCAGTTATGATGTACCTACTGGTGCTTATGTAATGTTGCCAGCCTATGGACCAGCAACTCCTCGCCAAGATTTAGGGGGAATTGTGGATACAACTTACCCAGTATTATCTTTACTTGCAACACCTTGGTCGATTGCCAAATTCACTGTTCAAGGAGTGAATAAACGAGCAGAATTATTAGGACAAGATGCACTGTTAAAGCAATCACAAGATCCCTATGCAACATTTAGAGAAGCTTATTTCCAGAATTTAGAATTCAAAGTTAAAGATGGTAAAGCGAGTAATTCGATTCAAGAAACTCTTTCAGAAGAAGAGTTAAAGAATATAGATTGATATTTAATAAGCGGTAAGATTCATTCGTTTTTTTGCAAAAAATTGGTAGAATTTCACCGCTTTTAATTTATTAAGTAAGGAATAATAACAATGGCGAAGCATTATGATTATTTAGCTATCGGTGGGGGAAGCGGTGGAATCGCTTCTATTAACCGAGCTGCAAGCTATGGCAAAAAATGTGCAATTATTGAAGCAAAATATTTAGGTGGAACTTGCGTAAATGTAGGTTGTGTACCGAAGAAAGTAATGTGGTATGGAGCTCAAGTAGCGGAAGCTATCCACTCTTATGCTCCAGATTATGGCTTTAATGTACAGGTTAATCAATTTGACTATGCAAAATTAGTCGAAAATCGCCAAGCTTATATTGGTCGTATTCACCAATCTTATAACAATGTATTAGGTAAAAATCAGGTTGATGTTATTCGTGGTTTTGCTCAATTTGTGAATAAAAATACAGTAGAAGTCCGTTTAGAAAACGGTGAAACAGAACAAATTACCGCAGATCATATTTTAATTGCCACTGGTGGTCGCCCAGCTCGCCCTGCGATTGCTGGAGCTGAATATGGTATTGATTCAGATGGTGTCTTTGAACTCACCACATTACCTAAACGAGTTGCTGTCGTTGGTGCGGGTTATATTGCCGTAGAGCTTGCGGGGGTATTTAATAGTTTTGGTGTCGAAACACATTTATTTGTACGCCAACACGCTCCATTGCGTAATTTTGACCCACTAATTGTTGAAACTCTACTTGAAGTGATGGCTCAAGATGGTATTACGTTACATACTCAAGCTATTCCACAAGAAGTCGTGAAAAATAGTGATGGTTCACTGACTTTAACATTAGCCGATGGGCGTAGCCAAGAAGTAGATTGTTTAGTTTGGGCAATCGGGCGTGAGCCTGCAACAGATAAAATCAATTTAGCCGCTGCTGGAGTAGTTGCCAATGAGCGTGGTTTTATCCCTGTGGATAAATTCCAAAATACAAATGTTGCTGGCATTTATGCAGTCGGAGATATTATTGAAGGTGGAATTGAACTAACTCCTGTTGCTGTGGCAGCTGGTCGCCGTTTGTCTGAGCGTTTATTTAACAATAAACCGAACGAACATTTAGATTATAACCTTGTACCGACAGTCGTATTTAGCCACCCACCTATTGGTACTATTGGTTTAACTGAACCTCAAGCAGTTGAGCAATATGGTGCGGAAAATATCAAAGTATATAAATCATCTTTCACTCCAATGTACAGTGCAATCACACAACATCGCCAACCTTGCCGTATGAAATTAGTCTGTGCAGGTAAAGATGAAAAAATTGTCGGATTACACGGTATTGGCTTTGGTGTTGATGAGATGATTCAAGGTTTTGCTGTTGCCATCAAAATGGGAGCAACGAAAGCTGATTTTGATAACACCGTTGCAATTCACCCAACAGGTTCTGAAGAATTTGTTACAATGCGTTAATTATAAATTATAATAACGACTATACTGAGTGGGGATTGTTTCCCCACTTTTATTTTTATCCAATAAGGAAATTAAAAAATGAAAAAAATATTATCTATTTTATCGCTTAGCTTTATTTTGAGTGGCTGTTTTGATGAGCCGAAAAAAGAAATGGCATCTACTACTCCAGCAGAAAAGTCTGAAAAAGCAGTGGATTCAAGCGAGAAAGTAACAACCTCTATCGAAAATGTTGTAGAAAAAAATCAAACAACGGAAATTAGTTCTGCTAAAGGTGAGAAAGAAGCGGCACAATCAAATGATAAAGAGAGTAAAACATCAGAAAATACAGTAAAATCTGAAGATCCTGTGGTAGAAAATAAACCTATTAATACTGAAAATAGTAAAAATATTTCACTTACTACTCATAGCAAAGGGAATATCCAGCCAAGTGAGAGTGGAAAAGAAGTAGCAGAAGATACAACAAATAGTTTACAAAGTAAGGAAGCGGTTGAGCAACAACAGAATGCAGTTGATAAACAGAATAAGGTGTCTAAAAAAATACAAGAAAATAAAAGTACACGAGAAATAACATTATCTGATGAAGAAAAACGTGTAGGGTATCAAAAAGTGTTGAGTGACAAGGAAATTGAGTATTTAAAATCTAAATGTCAGTACCAATTTATGTCTGACAAAGAAATGAAACAATATGATTGTATGGTTAAAAAAGTGATAATTGTAGAGTAGGATTGGTATGTCTTAGTAAAAAATCTATGGTAAGCAAAATGGTTGCTAACAATCTTTTGTAGAGAATTG